>NZ_JBJGZY010000083.1:0-506 GCF_054050755.1 Modestobacter sp. SYSU DS0511 | reverse complement strand
GAGCCGCCCTGGAAGTGCTGGAACCGGGCCTTCCCGTCGGGGGTGCGCCCGGCCGCCGCGGTCGGGAAACCCAGCAGCCCCTCAGGACCACCCGCGGTCTCGTACGCCGTCAGCAACGCCGCCGGCACCCCGTGCCCACCCGTCGCCGCCGAGACGAACACCGCCCCACCCTGGAACGGCATCACCGAACCCCGACCACCAGCCACGGCCACCACGTCCGAGGTCGGATACCCCAACGACCCCAGCACACCACCGGCGGCCTCCCACCCGTTCCGGACCGCCACCGGCACCACCCGCGCACCCAACGACTCGTGCACGTACAACCAGCCACCCTGGAACTGCCCCGCCTGCGCCTTCCCGTCCGCCGTCGCCGCCACGTCCCCCAGCGGCATCCCCAGCGCACCACCATCAGCACCAGCAGCCAGCCACTCATCGCGCACCGACCCCGACACCAACCGAGCACCCGTGGCCTGCGACCAGTACACCCAGCCCCGCTGGAACTGCAC
>NZ_JBJGZY010000082.1:0-791 GCF_054050755.1 Modestobacter sp. SYSU DS0511 | reverse complement strand
GGTGGGGCGGGGGGGGGGGGGGGGGGGGGGGGGCGGCCGGGGGGAGCGGCGGGGGCGGGGCGGGGGGGGGCCCCCCCGCGGGGGGGGGGCGGGGGCGGGGGCCCGCGCCCGGTCGGGCAGGGAGTCGCCCGGCTCCGGCCGGTGGTGGTCCCCGGCCGTCCCGCTGAGCCGGCGCCGCCCGTCGCGGTACCGCCGCTCGCGGCTGAAGGTGTAGCGCGGCGGGGTCGCCCGGGGCAGGTGCTCACCTCCCCACCAGTCCTCGTCGCCGTGGCGGGTGTCCAGGTGCGCGGGGAACAGCCGGCCCGCGCCGTCCCGGACGGCGGCGTCGGTCATGCCGGGCGCCTCCCCTCCCTGCTCGTCGAGCAGGGCCAGCCGCAGCCCAGCGAGCTCGGCGGCCCGCTCCAGCACCCGGGCGTCCAGGCCGCGCGCCCCGCACTCGGCCGCCGCGATCGCGGACTTCGACACCCCGAGGTGCTCGGCCAGCTCGCGTTGCGACAGGTCACCGGTCCGGCGGATCCGGCGCAGCAGGCCGGGCAGGGCGGATGCGATCACGCGGGCAGCGTCGTCGCCGGCGCCGCCCGCGGGGACCCCCGAGAGGTGACCTGTGGACAGTCGTGGTCTGCCCACAGGAGGTGGGCACAGCACGAAGGTGGGTGTGGCAGGGCGCCCCGCGCAGGGTCGTGGGGGGGGGGGGGGGGGGGGGGGGGGGGGGGGGGGGGGGGGGGGGGGGGGGGGGGGGGGGGGGGGGGGGGGGGGGGGGGGGGGGGGGGGGGGGGGGGGGGGGGGGGGGG
>NZ_JBJGZY010000081.1:0-823 GCF_054050755.1 Modestobacter sp. SYSU DS0511 | reverse complement strand
CGGGGGTGGTGCCGGCTGCGCCGGCCCACAGGTCGTCGAAGGCGACCCGCACCGGCGCGGCGGTCGCCGAGCCCGACACGTACGTCGCCACCCCGACCCCACCGGCCCGCTGCAGCTCCGCGGTGGCGTCGGTGGCCGTGACCTGCCAGTCGGCCGGCTCCGGCCGACCCTCGGCCCACACCTTGCCCGCCAGCGCCGTCGTCCCGCTGCCGCTGACGTCGAACCGCACCGTCAGCACCGTCCCCGGCGTGTAGGTCAGCCCCGGCACCGTCACCGTGCGCAGCACCGTCTCGGCGTTGTTCACCAACCGGGACAGCTGCACCGTCACCGCACCGGCGGAGGTCACCCGCACCCCCAACCGGTAGTCCGAGGTGCCCACGTGCCGGGCAGCGGCGTACACGTAGGTGCCACCACCGGTCGTCGCGGCGTCCAGGGCCATCCGGAACTGCAGCGCGGTGTCCAGCGCCGAGACGCTGTTCAGGTACGCCGACACCGAACCACCCGCGGTGGGCACCGACAGCCGGCCCACCCCGTCGGCGACCGTCGCGTTCGCCGTGCCCCCGCTGATCGACCACGCCCCACCGACGTCCGCGGTACCGAACCCGGCAGCCGAGGAACGCCCGAAGGCATCCGCCGCCAGCGGCGTCGAACTCGCCGGAGCCACCGTCACCGACTGCGTCGTGCGACCGGTCGCACCCTCGTCGTCGGTGACCGTCAGCGTCACCGGGTAGCTGCCCGCCGCCGCGTAGGTGTGCGACGCCGTCGCCCCCGACCCGGTGGCCCCGTCCCCGAACTCCCACGCCCAGGACACGACCCGCCCGTC
>NZ_JBJGZY010000080.1:0-943 GCF_054050755.1 Modestobacter sp. SYSU DS0511 | reverse complement strand
CCCCCCCCCCCCCCCCCCCCCCCCCCCCCCCCCCCCCCCCCCCCCCCCCCCCCCCCCCCCCCCCCCCCCCCCCCCCCCCCCCCCCCCCCCCCCCCCCCCCCCCCCCCCCCCCCCCCCCCCCCCCCCGAGCTCGTTCCCCACCCCGGTCGCGGTGCGGCTCGCGGACGGCGACGATGATGTTGAGCACTGCAGCATCCCCGTCGCCAGTGAGGTCCCCATGCGCCTGCCCATCACCCCCGCCGAGATCGCACCTCGCATCGCGACCGGGGCGTTCATCCTCAACTCCGGCCTGGGCAAGCGCAGCGTCGACGGCGGCACAGCCGCCGGGCTGCACGGCTTCGCCGCCGGCACCTACCCGTTCCTCAAGAAGGTCGAGCCGGCCACCTTCGCCAAGGCGCTGTCCACCACCGAGATCGTCCTCGGGGCCGCGCTGCTCACCCCCTTCGTCCCGACCGCCGTCGCGGGCGCCGCGCTGACCGGCTTCTCCGGTGGCCTGGTCGGGCTGTACCTGCGCACCCCCGGCATGACCAAGCCCGGACGCAGCGTCGCCCCCACGCAGGACGGGCTGACGATCGCCAAGGACGTGTGGATGCTCGGCATCGGCCTCGGCCTGCTGACCCAGGCGTTCACCGGCCGGTCCGAGCGGGCAGCCACCCGGCGCACCGCCCGCCGCGCCACCGGCAAGGCAGCGCACAAGGGCAGCCGGAAGGCCGGCCGGAAGGGCGCGCGGCTGGCGGCGGCGGAGAACCGGGCCCTGGCGCGGGCCGCCGCGACCGCCGGTGCCGTGAGCGCCCGGGCACGCGACGCCGTCGCTGCCTAGCTGTTCTGACCTGACAGGTTGGTGACGCGGCTGGCCGGGGGTCTGCCGGCGAGTGCGGTGTGGCCGCGGTGGTGGTTGTAGTGGTGTAGCCAGGCAGGGTAGGCAGCGGCGCGGTCGGCGTCA
>NZ_JBJGZY010000079.1:0-1003 GCF_054050755.1 Modestobacter sp. SYSU DS0511 | reverse complement strand
CCGCCCCCCCCCCCCCCCCCCCCCCCCCCCCCCCCCCCCCCCCCCCCCCCCCCCCCCCCCCCCCCCCCCCCCCCCCCCCCCCCCCCCCCCCCCCCCACGACTGTCCGCGGAGGGCCTCAGCCGCCGACCGCCCCGGCCGGCAGCGCGGCCATCCGCGTGGCGATCGCACGACCCGCCGACGCGGTGATGGCCGGGTCGTCACCGATCAGCACCGACAGCACCTGACCGGTGGCCTGCGCGAGGACGACCTGGGTCGTGCCGTCGGGGAGCCGGTACTGGAAGACGACGCTGTTGGCGGCCAGGCCCTCGGCGCTCGGACCGGCCTCGAACGTGTACTGCTCCTCCGGGCAGCGGCTGAACGCCTGCACCAGCTCCTGGAGCGCAGCTCCGGCGGCGACCGGCGAGTCGTAGGCGATCGCCTCCGACGACAGCCGTGGTGTGCCCGCCCCGTCGAGCCCGACCACCGGCTGCTTCGACGTCCGGTGCGCCTCGGAGGCGAAGGTCTGGCCGCAGATGCCGGTCAGGCTCGGGTTCTCCGCGAGGTCGGCCCCGGCCGGCAGCGGGTTGGCCTGCACCGTCCAGCCCTCGGGCAGGTCCATGGCCCGGAGGGCGACGGCGACCGCGGCCTGGGCCGGGTCCTGTGCCGCGGCCGGGTCGGCCGCGGCGGCCGCCGCGGCCGCGTTGCCCGCGGCGGTCGGCTCGGCGGTTCCCCGGCTCACGGCCGCGGCAGGCGAGTCCGGCGACGAGCTGCACCCGCTCAGCGCGAGCGCGCCGGTGGCCAGCGCGGCGATCACGGCACGGCGGAAGGTCACCGCTGCGACGGTAACCCCCTGCCTGCCCCGCCGGCCGTGCTCGACCGCCGCCGGCGACCCGTCCCGGGCACGGTCGTGGGGGGGGGGGGGGGGGGGGGGGGGGGGGGGGGGGGGGGGGGGGGGGGGGGGGGGGGGGGGGGGGGGGGGGGGGGGGGGGGGGGGGGGGGGGGGGGGGGGGGGGGGGGGGGGGG
>NZ_JBJGZY010000078.1:0-1046 GCF_054050755.1 Modestobacter sp. SYSU DS0511 | reverse complement strand
TGTTCTGACCACGGACGTTGGTGACGGCGTCTGGTGACAAGAGGAAGACCTCCGAGTGAGGTGTGGAGCTGTCTAGGAACCGCTCCTCAACCCGGAGGCCTTCGTGTCCCACGCTAATGCCCTGCTGACCCCGCGGGGCCGGTTGCTCCTTGCTCGTTGCGTGGTCGAAGACGGGTGGCCGCTGCGGCGAGCCGCCGACCGGTTCCAGGTCTCCGCCACGACCGCAGCCCGCTGGGCTGGCCGGTATCGAGAGCACGGCGCCGTTGGCATGGCTGACCGCTCGAGCCGGCCGCACCACACACCGCGGCGGACGCCTACCCGCACCGAGCGACGCATCATCAAGGTCCGGGTGACCCGCCGGTGGGGTCCAGCGCGCATCGGGTTCCTGCTGGGCCTGCATCCCTCGACCGTGCATCGGGTGCTGGCCCGCTACGGGCTGGCGCGGTTGGCCTGGCTGGATCGGCCCACCGGGCGGGTGATCCGCCGCTACGAGCACCCCGCCCCGGGCGAGCTGGTGCACCTGGACGTCAAGAAGTTGGGGCGCATCCCGGACGGCGGCGGCTGGCGGGTGCACGGCCGCGCCCACCGCCCCAACCGGCACCGGGGGCGCGGCTACGCCTTCCTGCACACCGCCCTCGATGACCACTCCCGGCTGGCCTACTCCGAGCTGCTCACCGACGAGCGCAAGGAGACCGCCGCAGCCTTCTGGACCCGCGCGAACGCCTACTTCACCGCCTGCGGCATCACGGTCAAGCGGGTACTGACCGACAACGGCAACTGCTACCGGTCCTTCGACTTCCGGGATGCCCTGGCCGGCATCAGCCACAAGCGGACCCGGCCCTACCGGCCGCAGACCAATGGCAAGGTCGAACGCTTCCACCGCACGCTGGCCGACGAGTGGGCTTACGCCGCCGTCTACGCCAGTGACGCCGACCGCGCCGCTGCCTACCCTGCCTGGCTACACCACTACAACCACCACCGCGGCCACACCGCACTCGCCGGCAGACCCCCGGCCAGCCGCGTCACCAACCTGTCAGGTCAGAACA
>NZ_JBJGZY010000077.1:0-1238 GCF_054050755.1 Modestobacter sp. SYSU DS0511 | reverse complement strand
CTGCACAGTGGACGCGACACATCACTTGCTAGAAGGCTGGATGGTGTGTGTGATCAAGCCCTCGGCCTATTAGTACCGGTCAGCTCCACGACTCACGCCGCTTCCACTTCCGGCCTATCAACCCGCTGGTCTGGGCGGGGGCCTTACCCGGTTAACCCGGTGAGAGACCTCATCTTGAAGCGAGCTTCCCGCTTAGATGCTTTCAGCGGTTATCCCTGCCGAACGTAGCCAACCAGCAGTGCTCCTGGCGGAACAACTGGCACACCAGAGGTTCGTCCGTCCCGGTCCTCTCGTACTAGGGACAGCTCTTCTCAAGTCTCTTACGCGCACGGCGGATAGGGACCGAACTGTCTCACGACGTTCTAAACCCAGCTCGCGTACCGCTTTAATGGGCGAACAGCCCAACCCTTGGGACCTACTCCAGCCCCAGGATGCGACGAGCCGACATCGAGGTGCCAAACCATCCCGTCGATATGGACTCTTGGGGAAGATCAGCCTGTTATCCCCGGGGTACCTTTTATCCGTTGAGCGACACCGCTTCCACATGCCGGTGCCGGGTCACTAGTCCCAGCTTTCGCTCCTGCTCGACCCGTCAGTCTCGCAGTCAAGCTCCCTTGTGCACTTGCACTCAACACCTGATTGCCAACCAGGCTGAGGGAACCTTTGGGCGCCTCCGTTACATTTTGGGAGGCAACCGCCCCAGTTAAACTACCCACCTGACACTGTCCCTGATCCGGATCACGGACCGAGGTTAGACATCCAATTCGACCAGAGTGGTATTTCAACGATGACTCCACGAACACTGGCGTGCCCGCTTCACAGTCTCCCACCTATCCTACACAAGCCGAACCGAACACCAATATCAAGCTATAGTGAAGGTCCCGGGGTCTTTCCGTCCTGCCGCGCGTAACGAGCATCTTTACTCGTAGTGCAATTTCGCCGAGCCTGTGGTTGAGACAGCTGAGAAGTCGTTACGCCATTCGTGCAGGTCGGAACTTACCCGACAAGGAATTTCGCTACCTTAGGATGGTTATAGTTACCACCGCCGTTTACTGGCGCTTGAGTTCTGAGCTTCGCCCCGAAGAGCTAACCCGTCCCCTTAACGTTCCAGCACCGGGCAGGCGTCAGTCCGTATACATCGTCTTTCGACTTCGCACGGACCTGTGTTTTTAGTAAACAGTCGCTTCTCACTGGTCTCTGCGGCCACCCACCGCTGCCCCGCGCAAGGCGGTTCACAG
>NZ_JBJGZY010000076.1:0-1972 GCF_054050755.1 Modestobacter sp. SYSU DS0511 | reverse complement strand
AGATGGCCCCCCTTCTCCCGAAGTTACGGGGGCATTTTGCCGAGTTCCTTAACCACAGTTCGCTCGATCGCCTTGGTATTCTCTACCTGACCACCTGAGTTGGTTTGGGGTACGGGCCGCTAAGAACTCGCTAGAGGCTTTTCTCGGCAGCATAGGATCATCCAATTCGCCTCATTCGGCTATGCGTCGGGCCTCACCCTGTACGTGATGCGGATTTACCTACACCACGGGCCACACCCTTGCACCGGTACTACCACTCACCGGTAGGACTACCTTCCTGCGTCACCCCATCGCTTGCCTACTACCAGTCCGGATCCCACGCGCCACGCGATCAGACCCGAAGGTCAGTCACACGCTTTGGGTGGTTAGCATCGCTGGGTTCAGCATGGGCGTTCTTTCGCGGGTACGGGAATATCAACCCGTTGTCCATCGACTACGCCTGTCGGCCTCGCCTTAGGTCCCGACTCACCCTGGGCGGATTAGCCTGGCCCAGGAACCCTTGGTCATCCGGCGGGGGAGTTTCTCACTCCCCTTTCGCTACTCATGCCTGCATTCTCACTCGTGTGGCGTCCACGGCTGGATCACTCCGCCGCTTCCACCGCCACACGACGCTCCCCTACCCATCCACACACCTGGCCCGCCCCCGAAGGAACGGACGGGTTCATGTGAATGCCACAGCTTCGGCGGTGTGCTTGAGCCCCGCTACATTGTCGGCGCGGAACCACTTGACCAGTGAGCTATTACGCACTCTTTCAAGGGTGGCTGCTTCTAAGCCAACCTCCTGGTTGTCACTGCGATCCCACATCCTTTTCCACTTAGCACACGCTTAGGGGCCTTAGCCGATGATCTGGGCTGTTTCCCTCTCGACTACGAACCTTATCGCCCGCAGTCTCACTGCCACGCTCTCACTTACCGGCATTCGGAGTTTGGTTGACTTCAGTAAGCTTGTGGGCCCCCTAGGCCATCCAGTGCTCTACCTCCGGCAAGAAACACGTGACGCTGCACCTAAATGCATTTCGGGGAGAACCAGCTATCACCGAGTTTGATTGGCCTTTCACCCCTACCCACAGCTCATCCCCTCCGTTTTCAACCGAAGTGGGTTCGGTCCTCCACGCGGTCTTACCCGCGCTTCAACCTGGCCATGGGTAGATCACTCGGCTTCGGGTCTAGAGCACGCGACTCACACGCCCTGTTCGGACTCGCTTTCGCTACGGCTACCCCACACGGGTTAACCTCGCCACGTACCGCTAACTCGCAGGCTCATTCTTCAAAAGGCACGCAATCACCCCACCACAAGGGCAGAGCTCTCACGGCTTGTAGGCACACGGTTTCAGGTACTATTTCACTCCCCTCCCGGGGTACTTTTCACCTTTCCCTCACGGTACTTGTCCGCTATCGGTCACCAGGGAGTATTTAGGCTTAGCGGGTGGTCCCGCCAGATTCACACCGAATTTCACGGGCTCGGTGCTACTTGGGATACAACTCGGGAGGCACTGAGTTTTCGTGTACGGGGCTCTCACCCTCTACGGCGACCCCTTCCAGAGGCCTTCCACTAACACAGTGCTTTCTCACTCCCTGCACCCTCGGCAGAAGATGCTGAATCGTCCCACGACCCCGACCGCACAACGCCTGCCGGCTTGGCATGCAATCGGTTTAGCCTCATCCGCTTTCGCTCGCCACTACTCACGGAATCACGGTTGTTTTCTCTTCCTGTGGGTACTGAGATGTTTCACTTCCCCACGTTCCCTCCACGCGCCCTATGTGTTCAGGCGCGGGTCACACCACATGACTGGTGCGGGGTTCCCCCATTCGGAAATCCTCGGATCAACGCTCGGTTGGCAGCTCCCCGAGGCTTATCGCAGCCTCCTACGTCCTTCATCGGCTCCTGGTGCCCAGGCATCCACCGTGTGCCCTTAACAACTTGACCACACAACAACACCCACACCCACCCACCACCCCACACCCCCCAACA
>NZ_JBJGZY010000075.1:0-2126 GCF_054050755.1 Modestobacter sp. SYSU DS0511 | reverse complement strand
GATATCCAGATACCTACAAAGATGCTCGCGTCCACTGTGCAGTTCTCAAACGACGAACAGTCACCCCGCAACACCCACCACCAGACCCAGCACCCCACCCCCAACACGAGGCAGACCACCAGCGGTATGACGAGCACGAAGCCCTGCCACCAGAGACAACCACCCACCCCCACACACCCACAGGTGCACCAGGAGCGGCCCGTTCCCTCAGGACCCAACAGCGTGCCTACGACCAGCCAACCCGACCACCACGTTCCACACCCCTCCACAGAAGAGGCCGTACTAGCAGCAACCAGAATCAACCAACCGAACTAGCCAGTGTTCCACCCGTGAGCGACACCCCAGACACCAGCAGCCACCCACAACCGGGCGACCATCACGGCCTGAGCGTGACTCTGGACCAACCACCCAGGACGAACCCGGCAATGATCGGCCAGTGCTCCTTAGAAAGGAGGTGATCCAGCCGCACCTTCCGGTACGGCTACCTTGTTACGACTTCGTCCCAATCGCCGATCCCGCCTTCGACGGCTCCCTCCACAAGGGTTGGGCCACCGGCTTCGGGCGTTACCGACTTTCGTGACGTGACGGGCGGTGTGTACAAGGCCCGGGAACGTATTCACCGCAGCGTTGCTGATCTGCGATTACTAGCGACTCCAACTTCATGGGGTCGAGTTGCAGACCCCAATCCGAACTGAGACCGGCTTTTTGGGATTCGCTCCACCTCGCGGTATCGCAGCCCTTTGTACCGGCCATTGTAGCATGTTTGCAGCCCTAGACATAAGGGGCATGATGATTTGACGTCATCCCCACCTTCCTCCGAGTTGACCCCGGCAGTCTCCTATGAGTCCCCACCATCACGTGCTGGCAACATAGGACGAGGGTTGCGCTCGTTGCGGGACTTAACCCAACATCTCACGACACGAGCTGACGACAACCATGCACCACCTGTGCACGACGCCAAAGGCACCCCGTATCTCTACGAGATTTCCGTGCATGTCAAGCCTAGGTAAGGTTCTTCGCGTTGCATCGAATTAAGCAACATGCTCCGCCGCTTGTGCGGGCCCCCGTCAATTCCTTTGAGTTTTAGCCTTGCGGCCGTACTCCCCAGGCGGGGCGCTTAATGCGTTAGCTGCGGCACGGAGACCGTGGAATGGCCCCCACACCTAGCGCCCAACGTTTACGGCGTGGACTACCAGGGTATCTAATCCTGTTCGCTCCCCACGCTTTCGCTCCTCAGCGTCAGTAACTGCCCAGAGACCCGCCTTCGCCACCGGTGTTCCTCCTGATATCTGCGCATTTCACCGCTACACCAGGAATTCCAGTCTCCCCTGCAGTACTCCAGTCTGCCCGTATCGACTGCAGGCCCGAGGTTGAGCCTCGGGTTTTCACAGCCGACGCGACAGACCGCCTACGAGCTCTTTACGCCCAATAATTCCGGACAACGCTTGCACCCTACGTATTACCGCGGCTGCTGGCACGTAGTTGGCCGGTGCTTCTTCTGTAGGTACCGTCACTTGCGCTTCGTCCCTACTGAAAGAGGTTTACAACCCGAAGGCCGTCATCCCTCACGCGGCGTCGCTGCGTCAGGCTTTCGCCCATTGCGCAATATTCCCCACTGCTGCCTCCCGTAGGAGTCTGGGCCGTGTCTCAGTCCCAGTGTGGCCGGTCACCCTCTCAGGCCGGCTACCCGTCGTCGCCTTGGTAGGCCACTACCCCACCAACAAGCTGATAGGCCGCGGGCCCATCCTCAGCCGATGAATCTTTCCACCACCAGACCATGCGGTCAGCGGTCACATCCGGTATTAGCACCAATTTCTTGGAGTTATCCCAGAGCTGAGGGCAGGTTGCCCACGTGTTACTCACCCGTTCGCCGCTAGGGCACCCCCCGAAGGAGGGCCTCGCTCGACTTGCATGTGTTAAGCACGCCGCCAGCGTTCGTCCTGAGCCAGGATCAAACTCTCCGTAGATGAATTCAACCCACGGCTGAGAACCGAGAGCTAGCACTCTCGATGTCAATCAACCAAAGGAATCCCCAACCCGATCGCAGAACGACCAGGCCGAATGGGGGTTTAACTATATGGCACTGACTTTCGGCACGCTGTTGAGTTCTCAAGGAGCGGACGCGC
>NZ_JBJGZY010000074.1:0-2242 GCF_054050755.1 Modestobacter sp. SYSU DS0511 | reverse complement strand
CCGGCCGCGCCCCCGCCGCGCCCCCCGCCCCCCCCCCCCCCCCCCCCCCCCCCCCCCCCCCCCCCCCCCCCCCCCCCCCCCCCCCCCCCCCCCCCGGTCGGCCCCCTTGCAGGGGCCCGCCGCGAGCCTGCGAGTGGCGGGGGGCAAGGGGGCCTTCCTTCAGGCGTCGCGGTGGCGGAAGAGGGCGACGGCGACGGCGAGCAGGACCGCGGTCTCGGCGGCGAAGACACCGAACCCCGCCCAGGGACCCAGGAGCGGGGAGCCGTCGAACGTCGCCACCTGGCTCACCACCGCACCCGCGTTGCCCGGGAGCAGCTTCGCGATCCACTCCCCCCACGTCCCCGGCAGGGCGAAGGCCAGGTTGCCGATGACGAAGAGCACGCCGATGCCGACGGTGATCGCGGCGGCGCTGTTGCGGATCAGCAGCCCCAGGGCCAGGCCGAACAGCCCGACCCCCGCCAGGTACAGACCGCTGCCCAGCAGTGCCCGCAGCACGCCGTCGTCGGACAGTGCGACGCCCACGCCCTCCCGGTCGAGGAACCAGTTGCCGGCCAGGTACCCCACGACCGCGGTGACCAGGCCGGCCAGGAAGAGGGTGCCGACCACCAGCAGGCCCTTGGCGGCGATGACCGCCCCCCGCCGGGGCACCGCGGTGAGGGTGGCGCGGATCATCCCGGTGCCGTACTCGCCGGTGACCACGAGCGTGCCCAGCGCGACCGCGGTGAGCTGGGCGAAGAGCATGCCCCAGGTGACGAACGCCGCGGCCGGCTCACCCGCCTCACCGCTGGCGAGGTCCCGGGCCAGGGCCCAGCAGATCAGCGTGGTCATCCCCGCACCCAGCAGGAACAGCAACGACAGCGCCCAGCGGGTCGACCGGACGGTCCAGAACTTGATCCACTCGGCGTGCAGCGCCGCCCCGAAGCCGGGGGTCCGGACACCGGGCACGTGCCGGTCGGGGTCGAGGGAGACGACGTCCGGCGCGGGAGGGGGTGCGGCGAGGGTCGAGGACTCGGTCATCGGAGGGCTCCCACGGGCTCGGCCGGGTGCGCGCCGTACTCGACGCTGCCGGCGGTGAGGGTCATGAAGGCGTCCTCGAGCGAGGACTGGACGAGGGTGAGTTCGTGCAGGTTCAGGCCGGCGCCGCCGACCAGCTCCCCGACGCCGGCGGCGTCCAGGCCCTGCACCCGTAGCTCGTCGCCGTGCCGGTCGACGTCCAGGCCGGAGCGCTGCAGCAGCTCGGCGACCTCGCCGGGCCGCGGGCTGCGCACCCGCACGTAGGAGGCGGCGTGGTCGGTGATGAACTGCGCCATGGAGCAGTCGGCGAGCACGCGGCCGCGGCCGATCACGATCAGGTGGTCGGCGGTCAGCGCCATCTCGCTCATCAGGTGGCTGGAGACCAGCACGGTGCGCCCCTGCTCGGCGAGCTCGCGGGCGAGGTTGCGCACCCAGCGGATGCCCTCGGGGTCCAGGCCGTTGACCGGCTCGTCGAGGACGACGACCGGCGGCTCACCGAGCAGCGCGACGGCGATGCCCAGCCGCTGGCCCATGCCGAGGGAGAACCGGCCGACCCGCTGGTCGGCCACGTCGGTGAGGCCGACCAGGTCGAGCACCTCGTCGACCCGCTTGGCCGGGATGCCGTTGCTGGCGGCCAGCCAGCGCAGGTGGTTGCGGGCGCTGCGCCCCGGGTGCAGCGCCCGGGCCTCCAGCAGCGCGCCGACCGAGCGCAGGGGCGCGGGGACGTCGGCGTAGCTGCGGCCACCCACGGTGACGCTGCCGCTGGTGGGCCGGTCCAGGCCGACCATCATCCGCATCGTGGTGGACTTGCCGGCCCCGTTCGGGCCGAGGAAGCCGGTGACCCGGCCGGGCTCCACGGTGAAGCTGACGCCGTCCACGGCGACCTTGGAGCCGTACGTCTTCGTGAGGTCCCGGGCGACGATCATCGCGGAGCCCGGGCCTGCTGAGCAGCGGTTGTGTCCATGCCCGAGAGCCTGTCGGCGCGCGCTCCCGCGGTACATCGGGGAGGCCCCCCAACCGACCCTGAGGCGGCCCCGACCAGGCACCCTGAGACCGCCCTGAGCCTCCTCCTCGCCGTTCGCCCGCCGTTCCCCGGCCGTTCTCCGGGGATCAGCTGAGCTCACCGTGGGGGGGGGGGGGGGGGGGGGGGGGGGGGGGGGGGGGGGGGGGGGCGGCCGCCGGGGGGGGGGGGGGGGCCCGGGGGGCGGCGGGGGGGCGGGGGGGGCGG
>NZ_JBJGZY010000073.1:0-2696 GCF_054050755.1 Modestobacter sp. SYSU DS0511 | reverse complement strand
CGGCCCCGCCCCCCCCCCCCACCCCCCCCCCCCCCCCCCCCCCCCCCCCCCCCCCCGCCCGCCCCCCCCCCCCCCCCCCCCCCCCACCGGGGTCAGCGCTGGGCGGCGATGAGCTCGGCGATCTGCACGGTGTTCAGCGCGGCGCCCTTGCGCAGGTTGTCGTTGCTGACGAACAGCGCCAGCCCGCGGTCGCCGTCCTGGCGGATCCGGCCGACGTAGCTGGGGTCGGTGCCGGCGGCCTGCAGCGGGGTGGGGACGTCGGCCAGCTGCACGCCGGGCGCGGTCGACAGCAGCTCGGTCGCGCGGGCGACCGACAGCGGCTCGGCGAACTCGACGTTCAGCGACAGCGAGTGCCCGGTGAAGACCGGCACCCGCACGCAGGTGCCGGACACCCGCAGCTCGGGGATGCCGAGGATCTTGCGGCTCTCGTTGCGGAGCTTCTGCTCCTCGTCGGTCTCGAAGGAGCCGTCGTCGACGACCGAGCCGGCCATCGGCAGCACGTTGAACGCGATCGGCGCGACGTAGACGCCCGGGTCCGGGAACGCCACGGCCGACCCGTCGTAGGCCAGCGCGTCGGCCTTCTCGGCGACGGCGAGCGCCTGCCCGTGCAGCTCCCGGACGCCGGCGACACCGGAGCCGGAGACGGCCTGGTAGGTGCTGGCCACGATCCGGGTCAGCCCGGCCTCGTCGTGCAGCGGCTTGAGCACCGGCATCGCGGCCATCGTGGTGCAGTTCGGGTTGGCGATGATCCGGCCCTCGGCGGCCAGCGCGATGTCCCCGGGGTTGACCTCGCTGCAGACCAGCGGGATCGCCGGGTCGCGGCGGAACGCGGAGCTGTTGTCGATGACGGTGACGCCGGCCGCGGCGAACCGGGGGGCCTGGGCCCGCGAGGTCGAGGCGCCGGCGGAGAACAGCGCGACGTCCAGCCCGGTCGGGTCGGCGGTGGCGGCGTCCTCGACCACGATCTCGCCGTCGCCCCAGGGCAGCGTGCTGCCGGCCGAACGGGCGGAGGCGAAGAACCGGATCGACGCGAGCGGGAAGTTCCGCTCGGCCAGGATCGAGCGCATCGCCACGCCGACCTGGCCGGTCGCGCCGACGATCCCCAGGTGCAGTGGACGGCTCATCGCCCGGTACCTCCGTAGACCACTGCCTCGGCCTGGTCCGAGCCGAGGTCGAACGCGTCGTGCACCGCGCGGACCGCGAGGTCGACGTCGGTGTCGCGGCAGACGACGGAGATGCGGATCTCCGAGGTGCTGATCAGCTCGAGGTTCACCCCGGCGTCGGCGAGGGCGCCGAAGAACTTCGCCGAGACGCCCGGGTGCGAGCGCATGCCGGCGCCGACCAGGGAGACCTTGCCGATGTGCTGGTCGAAGCTGACGTCGGTGTAGCCGACGGTGTGCTTGACCCGCTCCAGGGCGGCCAGCGCGGTGGGGCCGTCGCTCACCGGCAGGGTGAAGGAGATGTCGGTCAGCTTGCTGGCCTCGGCGGAGACGTTCTGCACGATCATGTCGATGTTGACCTCGGCGTCGGCCAGCACGCGGAAGATCTGCGCCGCCTCACCGGGCCGGTCGGGCACCCCGGAGACGGTGATCTTGCCCTCGCTCCGGTCGTGCGCGACGCCGGTGATGATCGCCTGTTCCACGGTGAGGTCCTCCATCGAGCCGGCCACGATCGTGCCGGGGAGCTGTGAGTAGGAGCTGCGCACGTGCACCGGGATGCCGTAGCGGCGGGCGTACTCGACGCAGCGGAGCATGAGCACCTTGGCCCCGGAGGCGGCGAGCTCGAGCATCTCCTCGTAGGTGATGGTCTCCAGCCGCTTGGCGTTCGGGACGATCCGCGGGTCGGCGGTGAACACGCCGTCGACGTCGGTGTAGATCTCGCAGACGTCCGCCCGCAGGGCGGCGGCGACCGCGACCGCGGTGGTGTCCGACCCGCCTCGCCCGAGGGTGGTGACGTCCTTGGTGTCCTGGCTGACGCCCTGGAACCCGGCGACGATGACGATCGAGCCCTCGTCGAGGGCGTCCCGCAGCCGGCCGGGGGTGACGTCGATGATCCGGGCCTTGCCGTGGCTGGAGGTCGTGATGACCCCCGCCTGCGACCCGGTGAACGACCGCGCCTCGTAGCCGTGCGTGGAGATGGCGATCGCCAGCAGCGCCATGGAGATCCGCTCGCCGGCGGTGAGCAGCATGTCCAGCTCGCGGCCCGGCGGGTTCGCGGTGATCTGGCTTGCCTGGTCTAGCAGTTCGTCGGTCGTGTCGCCCATGGCGGACACGACCACGACGACGTCGTCGCCGTTCTTCTTCGCCTCGACGATGCGTTCGGCGACGCGCTTGACGCGCTCGGCGTTCGCGACGGAGGAGCCTCCGTACTTCTGCACGACCAGGGCCACGGCGCAAGGCTACCGGCGCCGTCGCCGGGAGCCGCCGCCACTGGTCGCCGGCCGCCGCTGCTGTCCAGCAGGTGGGATGGGGAGGACGACGGGTGACCGCCCGGGCCGCGCGCATGTGCGCCGCCGCCAGCTGGCTGGCTGGCTGGCTGGCCGGCCGGCCGGCCGGCCGGTCCCAGCACACCTCCTCCGGCACAGTCGTGGGGGGGGGGGGGGGGGGGGGGGGGGGGGGGGGGGGGGGGGGGGGGGGGGGGGGGGGGGGGGGGGGGGGGGGGGGGGGGGGGGGGGGGGGGGGGGGGGGGGGGGGGGG
>NZ_JBJGZY010000072.1:0-3118 GCF_054050755.1 Modestobacter sp. SYSU DS0511 | reverse complement strand
GCACCACACCCGACACCACCCGCGCACCCGTGCCCTGCGACCAGTACACCGACCCACCCTGGAAGTGCGCGAACTGCACCCCACCGGCCAACGACGTCACATCCGACACCGGATAACCCAGCGGCCCCCGCTCCCAGCCGGTCGTGCCCCACTTCTCCAGCACAGCACCCGACAGCACCCGCGCACCCGTCGCCGACGACCAGTACACCGACCCCTTCTGGAAGGCCTGGAAGCACCCACCCGAGGGGAGCCCGCACACGCCGTCCCGGACCGGGTAGCCCAGCGGCCCCCGCTCCCACCCGGTGCTCCCCCACTTGTCGCGGGCCGCACCGTAGAGCACGATCTGCGCACCGGTGGCCGGGGACCAGTAGATGGTGCCCTTGGCGTAGTGCTGCAGGCAGCCACCACCGACCAGGCCACACGCGACGCTGCCCTGGATGGCCCCCAGCGGCCCGGTCGTGCCACCGGTGGCGGCGTACCGGGAGGTGACGTTCGCGGCTCCGGGCACCTGCGTCGAGCCGAACCAGTCGGTGTAGTAGATCCAGAAGTTCCGGTTGCCGTAGGCGGAGCAGCCGTCCCCGGTGCCCGATCCGGCCCGCAGCGCCGCGGCGTTGGGCTGGTACGGCGTGTAGGTGTACAGCCCGGCGGTGGCCCAGTTCTCCACGAAGACCGCCGACGAGCCGCACCCGGCGTTCGGGTGCCAGCGGATCTGGTTGACGATGCCGGCTTTGATCGCCCGCGGCGCGAGCCGGTAGTCCTGGTACTGGCGCGCAGCGCTGTAGAGCTGGTTGAACAGGTGGGCGTACGCCGGGTTGCAGGGGGCGGTGTCCGGGCAGCCGAAGCCCATCGCCTTCTCGTACCGGGTCACCGTCAGCTTGTCGCCGCTGAGGGTGACCAGCCCCTGCTCCTTCTGCAGGATGACCAGCAGCACCCGCTGGCTGATCCCGCACGCCTTGCCCACCTTCGCGATGATCGTTGCGGCGGTCTCGGCCCGGGCTCCCACGTAGGTGCCGGGACACCGCGAGTCGGCCGGCCGGGTGTAGGTGTCCTGGGTGGCGTTCTTCAGGCACGGCACCCCGGCGGACGACGGCTTGCAGTTCGGGTTCTTGCTGTTGAGGAAGGTCTGCACGTCGGCGGCGGACATCGCGTTGCCGTCGTAGAACAGCTGGTCGCTGATGATGTTGCCGGCCCGGAACTGGGAGGTGTCGGCGGCCTCGACCAGTGCGGTGGGCTGGGCACCGGGGCCGCTGCCGGCGAGCAGGGCGGTCAGCCCCACGGCGGCGCAGGCCACCGCGAGCAGCGCGCGGGCGGTGCGCCGCCGCGCCGGGCGCAGGGGTCCGGGGGCGGTCACCGCGGCACCTCCACGTCCAGCGGCTGCGAGGTGCCCGATCCGCTGGGCGACCGGTAGCGCAGCACCGCGGCCCAGTCACCCGACCGGAGATCGGCTCCCGGCACCGACATCTCCGGGCAGCTGGTGGTGCTCGCGTCGGCGAGGCCGGCGGTGCGTGCGGTCACCTCCTCGTCGTCGCGGGTCAGCACGAGGGTGCAGGTCCCGCCCTCCTCCACGTGCGGGCTCACGTACCCCGACGCCAGGACGGCGTCGCTCCGCTCGTCCCAGTACGCGTAGCTGAGGACCACGCCGGTGGCGGACGGGCGGCTGTCGTCGGTCGCCACCGGCGCGTCCGGGTCGGTGATCGCCCCGACCGGCGGGGTGGCCGATCCGGTCGTCTGCCCGGCCGTCTGCTCGGCCGTCGTCGCTGCGTCGGTCACCCCGACCGCGTCGGGTGCCACTGCTCCGTCCGTCGGGGCGGCCGCCTGCTCGCCGGCACCGGCCGTGCAACCGCTGAGCAGCACCAGGCCGGTGATGACGGAGAGGACACGGCACAGGCCGCGGGGGGAACTGGACATGACGAGGCCCTTCGATCACGGCGCCCGGACGGGGCCGGCTGGGTGGAGAGGTCAACCCCGCCAAGTCACCGTACGGTGACTGACGCGCGACCCGTCGTGCTCGACACGCGGATCCAGCCGCGCTGAAAGTCGGTGATGGTGCCGCCGGCCACGGCCCGGGGACCGGAGGTCGGGTAGCCCAGCGGGCCCCGCTCCCAGCCGGTGCCCGCCCAGGCGTCCCGGACCACGGCGGGCAGCGCATGGGCCCCGGTGGCCTGGGTCCAGTACACGGACCCGCCCTGGAAGTGCGCGAACCGGCCACCTCCGGGCAACGCGGTGGCACTGGTCGTCGGGTAGCCCAGCGGACCCCGCTCCCAGCCGGTGGCCGCCCACGCCGCCCGCAGCTCCGCGGTCAGCACCCGCGCCCCGGTGGCCTGGGTCCAGTACACCGACCCGCCCTGGAAGTGCGCGTACTGCGCCTTCCCGTCCGGCGTGGTCCGCACGTCGGTGGTCGGGTAACCCAGCACGCTGCGCTCCCACCCGACCGCGGCCCACGCTTCACGCACCGGACCCCGCAGCACGCGCGCGCCCGTGACCGGCGACCAGTACACCGACCCGCCCTGGAAGTGCGCGAACCGGCCACCCCCCACCGCCAACGCCGTGGCACTGGTCGTCGGGTAGCCCAGCGGACCCCGCTCCCAGCCCGTGGCCCCCCACGCCGGCAACAGCTCCGCGGTCACCGCCCGCGTCCCCGTCGCCGGCGAGGAGTAGACCGACCCCCGCTCGAACCGCTGCAGACTGCCCTTCCCGTCGGGCAGCCGCAGCACGTCCGACGTCGGCAGGCCCAGGGCAGCGGTCCCGCCGGCGGCCCCGACCGCAGCCTCGACGGTGGCCGACACCAGGTGGCCGGTGCCGCCGGCCGGCACGTAGACCGTGCCCCCCTCGAAGGGCTGCGCGGTCCCCGCCGTCCCGCCGTTGGCCGCGGTGGTGGCCACCGCCGCACCGGTCGGGTAGCCCAGCGGGCCGTGCTCCCAGCCGGTCCGCGACCACACGCTCCGCACGCTCGCAGGAACGCTGAACGTGCCCGAGGACAGCACGTACACCGAGCCGCCCTGGAAGTGCTGGAACCGGGCCTTCCCGTCGGGGGTGCGCCCGGCCGCCGCGGTCGGGAAACCCAGCAGCCCCTCAGGACCACCCGCGGTCTCGTACGCCGTCAGCAACGCCGCCGGCA
>NZ_JBJGZY010000071.1:0-4029 GCF_054050755.1 Modestobacter sp. SYSU DS0511 | reverse complement strand
TGCCGGCGGCGTTGCTGACGGCGTACGAGACCGCGGGTGGTCCTGAGGGGCTGCTGGGTTTCCCGACCGCGGCGGCCGGGCGCACCCCCGACGGGAAGGCCCGGTTCCAGCACTTCCAGGGCGGCTCCCTGTACTTCATCGACGGGGAGGAGGTGCTCGTGCCGGCCGCGGTGCGGAGCGTGTGGTCGCGGACCGGCTGGGAGCACGGCCCGCTGGGCTACCCGACCGGTGCAGCGGTGACCACCGGAACCCTCACCGTCCAGCCCTTTCAGGGCGGCACCGTCTTCACCGAGGGGGCTGCCGGAGGCGCCGTGCGCGACGCCTTCCTCTCCACTTACCTCGCCGCCGGTGGTCCGGCCGTGCTGGGGGTGCCGACGGCGGAGGTGCAAGGGTTGTCCGACGGGAAGGGCAGTCTGCAGCGGTTCGAGCGGGGGTCGGTCTACTCCTCGCCGGCGACGGGGACGCGGGCGGTGACCGCGGAGCTGTTGCCGGCATGGGCGGCGACCGGTGGGGAGCGGGGTCCGTTGGGCTACCCGACGACCAGTGCCACGGCGTTGGCGGTGGGGGGTGGCCGGTTCGCGCACTTCCAGGGCGGGTCGGTGTACTGGTCGCCGGCCACGGGTGCGCGCGTGGTGCGGGGTCCGGTGCGTGATGCGTGGGCCGCGGCCGGGTGGGAGCGCAGCGTGCTGGGTTACCCGACCACCGACGTGCGGACCACGCCGGACGGGAAGGCGCAGTACGCGCACTTCCAGGGCGGGTCGGTGTACTGGACCCAGGCCACCGGGGCGCGGGTGCTGACCGCGGAGCTGCGGGCGGCGTGGGCGGCCACCGGCTGGGAGCGGGGTCCGCTGGGCTACCCGACGACCAGTGCCACGGCGTTGGCGGTGGGGGGCGGCCGGTTCGCGCACTTCCAGGGCGGGTCGGTGTACTGGTCGCCGGCCACGGGTGCGCGCGTGGTGCGGGGTCCGGTGCGTGATGCGTGGGCCGCGGCCGGGTGGGAGCGCAGCGTGCTGGGTTACCCGACCACCGACGTGCGGACCACGCCGGACGGGAAGGCGCAGTACGCGCACTTCCAGGGCGGGTCGGTGTACTGGACCCAGGCCACCGGTGGGCACGCGCTGCCCACCGTGGTCCGGGACGCCTGGGCGGGCACCGGCTGGGAGCGGGGCCCGCTGGGCTACCCGACGTCCGGGGCCCGCCCGGTCCCCGGCGGCACCCGCACCGACTTCCAGCGCGGCACCATCAGCGTGTCGAGCGCGAACGGTGCGGTCACGGTGCAGCTGAGATGAGCGGGCAGCGAGGGCCCGGCCCGGGCGGCGGACGCGCGGTGCCGGGCGCAGATGACACGCAGGTAGCGTGGGAGGCATGACCGTGACCGCCGCGCCTGCCGGCCCCCGGAGCTGGCGCCGGGCGGCGGACGACCTCATCGGGGGATGGCAGCAGCGGGCCCTGTGGGGCCACCTGGGCTGGCAGGACATCCGACAGCGCTACCGCAGGTCGGTCCTCGGGCCCATCTGGATCTCCATCACGATGGCGGTCACCGCCGTCGCGCTGGGGGTGCTGTACGCCGGCCTCTTCGGCAACGACCTGGCCGTCCAGCTGCCCTACGTGCTGGTGGGCTTCATCATCTGGGGCTTCATCAGCGGCTGCATCGCCGAGGGCGCCGACGTCTTCATCGCGAACGAGGGGCTGATCACCCACCTGCCCTCGCCGTTGAGCGTGCACGTCTACCGGCTGCTCTGGCGGCAGGTGCTGTTCTTCGCGCACAACCTCGTGGTCTACGTGGTGATGCTGTTCATCTTCCGGCAGGACTTCAGCTGGCCGGACCTGACCGCCATCCCGGCCTTCCTGCTGGTGGTGCTCAACGGCGCGTGGGTCGCCCTGCTCCTGGGCATCGTCACCACCCGGTTCCGGGACCTGACGCCGATCACCCAGTCCATCGTGCAGCTCGCCTTCTACATGACCCCCATCGTGTGGATGTACGAGGACCTGCAGAACAGCAGCCAGCCGGCGATCGCCGAGCGCGCTGCCCTGGTGCAGCTCAACCCGTTCTTCCACTATCTGGAGATCCTCCGGCGGCCGATGCTGGGCGAGCCCCAGCTGTGGCACAGCTGGATCGTGGTCGCCGTCATGACGGTGGTGGGCTGGGCGCTGACCCTGTTCGCGCTGCGCCGCTACCGCTCCCGAATCGCGTACTGGGTGTGAGTGTGGACGGCACCGGCATGGTCAGCATCACGACGAAGGACGCCTGCGTCGACTTCCCGATCTTCGACGCGAAGAGCCGGTCGCTGAAGAAGACCGTCATGGGCGTGGTCGGGGGCAACATCGCGAGCACCAGCAAGGTGCCGATCATCGAGGCGTTGCGCGACGTGTCGCTGCACCTGCAGCACGGCGACCGGGTCGGCCTGGTCGGTCACAACGGCGCGGGCAAGTCCACGCTGCTGCGGCTGCTGTCGGGCATCTACGAGCCGACCCGCGGAACGGCCGAGATCCGGGGACGCGTCGCCCCGGTGTTCGACCTGGGCGTCGGGATGGACCCGGAGGTCTCCGGCCTGGAGAACATCATCATTCGAGGGCTCTTCCTGGGGATGACCCGCAAACAGATGGACGAGCGGGTCGACGACATCGCGGAGTTCACCGAGCTCGGTGACTTCCTGCGGATGCCGCTGCGCACCTACTCCACCGGTATGCGGGTCCGGCTGGCCCTCGGGGTGGTCACCAGCATCGACCCGGAGATCCTGCTGCTCGACGAGGGCATCGGCGCCGTGGACGCAGCCTTCCTGGAGAAGTCCAAGAAGCGGTTGTCCGAGCTGGTCGAACGAGCCGGTCTGCTGGTGTTCGCCTCCCACTCCGACGAGTTCCTCCGCGAGCTCTGCGACACCGCGGTCTGGATGGAGCACGGGCAGGTGCGCATGCAGGGCGAGTTGGAGGAGGTCCTGCGGGCCTACAAGGGAGTCGGTGCGTGACGGCCGGCGCCCAGCCCGCGGCCGCCCGCCCGTCACGGCCGGCCACCGGCCGCGTCGTCGCGGTGATCGTCACCCGGCACCGCACCGAGCTGCTGGCCCTGAGCCTCGCCGCGATCGCCGCGCAGACCCACCCGGTCGACCACGTGGTGGTCGTCGACAACGGGCCCGACCAACCGGCTGAGCAGGTCGTCGCGGCCAGCGGGCTGCCGGTCACCTACCTGCCGAGCCAGCGCAACCTCGGGGGCGCCGGGGGCTTCGCGCTCGGCATGCTGCACGCGCTGGCCCTGGGCGCGGACTGGGTCTGGTGCGCCGACGACGACGGTCGCCCCGCCGACGGAACGGTCTTGCAGACGCTGGTGGACGCCGCGGCGCGGCACGGCCTCGCCGAGGTCTCCCCGCTGGTCGCGGACATGTCCGACCCCGATCGGCTGGCCTTCCCGCTGCGTCGCGGGCTGCGCTGGCGCCGCCGCCGCAGCGACTTCGCCGGGCTCGACCTGCTGCCGCAGTACGCCTCGCTGTTCAACGGGGCGCTGTTCAGCGCCGCCGCCCTCGACGTCGTCGGTGTGCCCGACTACCGGCTCTTCTTCCGCGGTGACGAGACCGAGGTGCACCGCCGGCTGGTCCGGTCCGGGCTGCCCTTCGGCACCGCCCCGGCCGCGGTCTACCTGCACCCCGAGGGCACCACGGAGTTCGCGCCGATCCTGGGTGGGCGGCTGTCGGCGCAGTACCCAGCGAACGAGGTCAAGCGCTTCTTCACCTACCGCAACCGCGGCTACCTGATGGCCCAGCCCGGGATGCGCTGGCTGCTGCCGCTGGAGTTCGTCCGGTTCAGCTGGTTCTTCCTGGTCTCCCGCCGGGACCGCGCCGGCTGGCGTGAGTGGCTCCGGCTGACCCGGGCCGGCCGACGCGAGCGGTTCACCCGGGACTGACCTCCCGCGGCGCGCTGGGCCCGGGGGGGGGGGTGGGGGGGGGGGGGGGGGGGGGGGGGGGGGGGGGGGGGGGGGGGGGGGGGGGGGGGGGGGGGGGGGGGGCGGGGGGGGGGGGGGGGGGGGGGGGGGGGGGG
>NZ_JBJGZY010000070.1:0-5051 GCF_054050755.1 Modestobacter sp. SYSU DS0511 | reverse complement strand
CCCCCCCCCCCCGCCCCCCCCCCCCCCCCCCCCCCCCCCCCCCCCCCCCCCCCCCCCCCCCCCCCCCCCCCCCCCCCCCCCCCCCCCCCCCCCCCCCCCCCCCCCCCCCCCCCCCCCCCCACACCACGCCCCTCACCAGGGGTCGACGGACGACGCCGCCGAGGGCAGCATCGCGGCATGCACGGGGACGGTCGTGAGACGAACCAGTACTCCCCGGCCGGCACGGTCGGGAAGCTGGGCGAGCTGACCGGCGGCTGGGTCACCAACCCGCGCGGCCGGCGGCGGGCGCTGCGCGTGCTGCTGTGGCTGGCCGTCACCCTCGCCGTGCTGACCGCACTCGCGGTGGGGCTCGCCCTCCTGCTCGGGTGAGCCGACGGTCAGGCGCTGTGGTCGCGCAGCAGCTCGTAGGCGGCGGCCACCTGGGCCGGGTCGGCGGAGGTGCCGGCCGAGGCGGTCAGCGCCTGGGCAGCCTCGACGTCGGCGCGGAGCAGGTCGCCACCGTTCAGCAGCCGGGAGATCAGCCCGGCCAGCGCGCCGTCGGCCTCGACCCGGGCCAGCCACGCCTGCATGGCCCCGGGGCCGCCCCCGGCCGGCACCGCGGGCGCGCGCAGCGTCTCGTAGAGCCCTCCGAGCCGCCGGGCGTCGTCCGGGCGCACGCTCACGGGCGCACCGGCTCGGGCACCAGCGTCACGCCGAACCGGTCGCGCACCGCGTCGACGACCCGCCCGGCGAAGGCCATCAGCTCCGCGGAGGTGGCGCCGGGCTCGGTGGTCAGCGCCAGGCTGTGCCGCGGCGAGGTGCCGACCCGCCCGTCGCGGGTGCCCTTGCCGAAGCCGGCCGACTGCACCAGCCAGGCCGCCGACAGCTTGACCTGCTCCGCGCCGTCGGCGCCGATCCCCGCCGGCCAGCTCGGGCAGCCCGGCACCGCGGCGGCCACCGGCACGATCGGGTTGGTGAAGAACGACCCGGCGCTGCGGGTGTCGGGGTCGGCCGGGTCCCAGACCATCCCCTTGCCGCGGCGCAGCCCGAGCACGGCCTCGCGCACGGCGGCCAGCGGCGCGGTCTCCCCCAGCTCGACGCCGAGGGTCCGGGCCAGCTCGGCATAGCTGACCGCCCCCGACCGCGGCGAGGGCCGCAGCGCGAAGGTCACCGCGAGAACGACGTGCGCACCGGGCTGGGCCTTGAACCGGCTGTCCCGGTAGGCGAAGCCGCACTCCTCGGGGCCGAACACCCGCTCGGCACGGGCCGCGCGGTCCCAGGTGCGCACCGAGGTGATCAGCGCGGCGACCTCCTGGCCGTAGGCGCCGACGTTCTGCACCGGGGTGGCGCCGGTCGAGCCGGGGATCCCCGACAGCGCCTCCAGCCCGGCCAGCTGCTGGTCGACGGTGGCGGCGACGAGGTCGTCCCACGGCTCGCCCGCCTCGACCTCCAGCTCGACCACGCCGTCGGCGCCGTCCCGCCGGGTCACCCCGCGGCTGCGGACCAGCACCACGTCACCGGGCCAGCCGGCGTCCGGGCCGATCAGGTTGGAGCCGCCACCGAGCACCAGCAGCGGGCGGCCGGCGTCGTCGGCGTCCCGGACGGCGGAGACCAGCTCCTCGCGCGTGGTGACCTCGACCAGCCGGTGGATCGGTCCCCCGACCCCCAGGGTGGTCAGCTCCGCGAAGCGGGCGTCGCGGCGTACCTGCACCCGACCACCGTAATGCGCCCCGCGGCTAACCTCGTCCACCGTGAGCGACCACACCCAGCGTGCGTCGCTGCCGCCCGTCCGGAAGGCGCCCAGGCTGGCCGCCGGCCGCGCCCGTGCCCTCGGCCTGCCGACCCGCGGCACGACCAACGCCAACCGGCTGCGCCGGGTCGACCGCTGGCTGGTCGCCACCCAGGTCGCGCGGTTGCGGGACGCCGCCCGCCCGCTGGTCGTCGACCTGGGCTACGGCGCCTCGGCGGTGACCACCCTGGAGCTGGCCGAACGACTGGCCCCGGAGGTGCCCGGCCTGGAGGTGGTCGGCCTGGAGATCGACCCGGAGCGGGTGGCCGCGGTCGCCGCCGACCGCGACCCACCACGGGTCGACTTCCGGGTGGGCGGGTTCGAGCTGGCCGGGCTGCAGCCGGTGCTGGTGCGCGCGTTCAACGTGCTGCGCCAGTACGACGAGGAGTCCGCCGCCCGCGCGTGGGGCACCATGCGCGCCGCGCTGGCCCCCGGCGGGCTGCTGGTCGAGGGCACCTGCGACGAGTGGGGACGGCGGGCGACGTGGGTGGCGCTGGACGAGGACGGCCCGCTGACCCTGACCCTGGCCGCCCGGGTGTCCGACCTCGACCGCCCGTCGGACCTGGCCGAGCGGCTGCCCAAGGCGCTGATCCACCACAACGTGCCCGGCCAGCCGGTGCACGCCTTCCTCACCGCCTTCGACGCCGCCTGGGCCTCCGCGGCCGGGCTGTCCGCCTTCGGCCCGCGGCAGCGCTGGGCCGCGGCGGTGGAGACGCTCGCCGAGGACGGCTGGCCGCTGGTCGGCCCGACCCGGCGGTGGAAGCACGGCGAGGTCAGCGTCCGCTGGTCCGCGGTCGCGCCGACGTGAGCCGGCGGGGACGCTCCCGGGACGACCGCCCCACCCTCACCGCCCTGCCCGGGCCGGTGGAGGTCGGCGGCGGGACGGCGGAGCTGCTGGCCGACGCCGACCGGGACGGCGCGTGGGAGCTGCACCTGGACGGCGTCCCGCAGTCGCACGTCGACCTCGGCGACCCCACCCACCTGGAGTTCGAGTACGTCCGGCGGATGGGGCACGTCGTCGACCTGGTCGCACCGGCGGGGCAGCCGCTGGACGTCGTCCACCTGGGTGGCGGGGCGCTGACCCTGGCCCGGTACGTGGCCGCGACCCGGCCCGGCTCCGCGCAGCGGGTGATGGAGCTCGACGAGCGGCTCACCGACCTGGTCCGCACCCGGCTGCCGCTGCCCCGGGGCGCGCGGGTCCGGGTGCGGGCGATCGACGCGCGGGCCGGCCTGGCCGCGCTGCCGGACGCCAGCGCCGACCTGGTGCTGGTCGACGTCTTCGCCGGCGCCCGCACCCCGGCGCACCTGACCACGGTGGAGTTCGCCACCGACGTCGCCCGGGTGCTCCGCCTGGGCGGCACGACGGCGTGGAACGTCTCCGACGGCCCACCGCTGCGCTTCGCCCGGACCGAGGGCGCGACGCTGGCCGCGGTGTTCGGGCACCTGGCCCTGGTCGCCGAGCCGAGCACGTTCAAGGGCCGGCGGTTCGGCAACCTGGTCGCGGTCGCCTCCGACGCCGAGCTGCCGGTGGCCGAGCTGACCCGCCGCTGCCTGGCCGACCCGATGCCCGCCCGGCTGGTCACCGGTGACCTGCTGCGGACCTTCGTCGGGCAGCAGGCGCCGGTCACCGACGCCGACGCGCAGCCGTCGCCGCAGCCACCGGCCGGCGTCTTCGGCTGAGGCGTCCGGCCGCGGACGAGGGGCTGCACAGGTCGCGCCGGGGCCCCTAGGGTCGGTGCATGACAGCTCCTGCATCCCGCCGCCTGACCCGCGACTCCCGGCACAAGGTGATCGCGGGGGTGTGCGCCGGCCTGGCCCGGCGGTTCGGCCTGTCCCGCAACGGTCTGCGGCTGGCGTTCGTCGTCAGCTGCGTGCTGCCGGGCCCGCAGTTCATCGCCTACCTGGCGCTGTGGGTCGTCATGCCGTCCGACCGCGGTTACTGACCCGCCGGTTCACCAGCTGGTGTCGTTGCCGCCCCGCCGCAGCCCGCGCACCGCGGGGCGGACGTCGACCAGGTACACGACGGCCGCGATCACCGCGGGCAGCCCGAAGAGGCTCAGCGGCCCCATCCACCACAGCGCCAGCGCGGAGATGCCGGTGATCGCCATCCAGCCGGGCTTGGTCAGCTTGCCGGCCGCCACGAAGGCCGCCGTCGGGCGGATGATCGCGTCGACGAAGGCCCACAGCGCGAGCGCCAGCGTGCCCAGACGGACCAGCTCGTAGACGAACCCGTCGAAGCCCATGCCGCAGAGGATAGGCGTCCCGGAGGCGCCTCCGGTGGGTCGACCCACGCCGCGGCGGCCTCCTGCCCCTCCCGGGTGAGACGGCGCCGCCCCGGCGCCCGCGTCGATCGCGGGCGCCGGGGCGGCGTGGGGCTGCCGGAGCGGCGCGCTCAGCCGGCGTCGTCGCTCTTGGCCGGGACGGCGAGCGGGTCGGGCACCGGGGTGGTGCTCTCCGCCGCGGTGCCGTTCGACGTGTCGGCCTTCTCCGCGCTGGCCTTCTTCGCAGGAGCCTTCCGGGCGGTGGTCTTCTTCGCGGGCTTCCCGGCGCCGTCCCGGACCCGCCGCTTCGTCGCCGCGGCGGCCTCGGCGGTCTCGTCGGTGACGGTGTCGAGCGCGTCGTCGGCGCGGGCCGCGGTCTTCTGCGCGACCGAGGTCACCTCGTTCGACGCGGCGTCGACCGTCTCCTGCGCGGTGCCGGCGGCGTCGGCGACGGCGCCCTCGACCGTGTCGACGGCCTGCTCGGCCCGCCCGGCGAACCGCTGGAACGTCGGGCCGACGAGCGTCGCACCCCGGTCGGCGAGCTCGCCGATCGTGGTCAGCGCCTGGGTGCGGGCGGTGTCGACCAGCCCGGTGACCGTGCCGAGGACGGTGTCCGGCCGCACCGTCGCGGCGGCGTCGACCGCCGCGGTGCGGGCCTGGGCGGCGGCGACGCGGGCCTGCTGGGCCGCCGCGGCAGCCTGCTCGCGGGCCTGCGCGGCGCGGACGCGGGCCTCGGCGGCGGCCTGAGCGGCACGGGCGCGGGCCTGCTCGGCCCGGGTGCGGGCCTCCTTGCCGGCCAGGTCGGCCTGCACCTGGGCCTCGCCGGGCAGCGCCTCGGTGCCCGAGCGGAACTGGCCGACGACGGTGCGGGCCCGGTCGACGGCGACGTCGCCGGCGCCGAGCGCGGCCAGCAGGCCGGTGCGGCCGGTGTCGACGAGGGTCTCGCCGTAGTGCTTCAGGGTGTCGGTGCGGCTCATGCCGTCTCCTCCTGGGGTGACTGGGTGGGTGGCTGGGGGGCGGGC
>NZ_JBJGZY010000069.1:0-5439 GCF_054050755.1 Modestobacter sp. SYSU DS0511 | reverse complement strand
GCCAGTGACGCCGACCGCGCCGCTGCCTACCCTGCCTGGCTACACCACTACAACCACCACCGCGGCCACACCGCACTCGCCGGCAGACCCCCGGCCAGCCGCGTCACCAACCTGTCAGGTCAGAACAGCTAGCCTTCGCGAGTGCGCATCGGGATCCAGGCGAGCTACGCCGGTGACTTCAGGCAGACGGCCGCGGAGGTGCGCGACCTCGAGTCGGCCGGCCTCGACGTGGCCATGGTCGCGGAGGTCTACACCTTCGACGCGGTGAGCCAGCTGGGCTACCTGGCGGCGGTGACCGAACGGGTCGAGCTGATGAGCGGCATCCTGCCGATCTACAGCCGCACGCCGGCGCTCATCGCGATGACCGCCGCCGGACTGGACTTCGTCTCCGGCGGCCGCTTCACGCTCGGGCTCGGCGCCTCCGGCCCGCAGGTGATCGAGGGCTGGCACGGCCTCCCCTACGACGCCCCGCTGCAGCGCACCCGGGAGGTCATCCAGATCTGCCGCCAGGTCTGGCGCCGCGAGCGACTGGTCCACGAGGGCCCGAAGTACACGGTGCCCCTGCCGGCCGAGCAGGGCACCGGCCTCGGCAAACCGCTGAAGCTCATCAACACACCGGTGCGGGAGCGGGTGCCGGTGCTCCTCGCCGCCCTGGGGCCGAAGAACGTGCAGCTGGCCGCCGAGATCGCGGAGAAGTGGGAGCCCATCTTCTTCCACCCGGAACGCGCCGCGGACGTCTGGGGTGCCTCCCTCGCCGCCGGCCGGGCCGAGCGGGACCCTGCGCTGGGCGACCTGGACGTGGTCGTCGGCGTCCCGGTGGCCATCGGTGAGGACGTCGACCACCTGCTGGACGCCGTCCGACCGGGCATCGCCCTCTACGTCGGGGGCATGGGCGCCAAGGGCAGGAACTTCTACAACGACCTGGCCCGGCGCTACGGCTACGAGGCCGAGGCGGAGACCATCCAGGACCTCTACCTCGCCGGCCGCAAGGACGAGGCCGCCGCCGCCGTGCCCGAGGACCTGGTCCGCGCGACCTCGTTGATCGGCCCCGAGTCCTACGTGGCCGAGCGGATCGCGGCCTTCGCCGCGGCCGGTGTCACGACCCTGAACCTGCAGCCCCTCGACGACAGCCGCGAGGGTCGCCTCCGGACGGTCGAGCGGATGCGGGCGCTCACCGATCGGTGATCCGGTGCCGGCACCGGCACCGTCCTGGCTCAGCGCACGTGCTCCTGGCTCACCACCCGCAGTGAGCCAGGGGCAAGGACGATCAGCTCTCCTGATCCCCGGGAGGCATCCCCGATGCGGTCGGGGTTGCGTCACGTGACGGCGAGACACAGCAGGGCCCCGGGAGCGTGCGCTCCCGGGGCCCTGCTGTCACTCACTCAGCGCATCAGCGCCAGTCGTACTCCTCCAGCCGGACGGCCTCGCCGGTGCCCGAGCCGAAGACGTCGGGGCTGTAGTACTGCCCGTCGTCGTACCCGGCCATCGTGTACACGGCGGCGCGGGCCTCCTCGGTGGGCTCGACCGTGATGTTCCGGTAGCGGCTGATGCCGGTACCGGCCGGGATCAGCTTCCCGATGATCACGTTCTCCTTGAGCCCGAGCAGGCTGTCGCTCTTGCCCTGGATCGCGGCGTCGGTGAGCACCTTGGTCGTCTCCTGGAAGGAGGCCGCGGACAGCCACGACTCCGTCGCCAGCGACGCCTTGGTGATCCCCATCAGCACCGGACGGGCCGAGGCCGGCTCGCCGCCCTCGGCGACGACCCGACGGTTCTCGGTCTCGAACAGCGTCCGCTCGACCAGCGCACCGGGCAGGAACTCCGTCGCGCCCGAGTCGATGATGGTCACCCGCTTCAGCATCTGCCGGATGATCACCTCGATGTGCTTGTCGTGGATCGACACACCCTGGCTGCGGTAGACCTCCTGGACCTCGCGGACCAGGTGCAGCTGCACCTCGCGCGGGCCCATGATCCGCAGCACCTCGTGCGGGTCGACCGCACCCTCGGTGAGCTGCTCGCCGACCTCGACGTGGCTGCCGTCCTCCACCCGCAGCCGCGAGCGACGCGACAGCTTGTCGTAGACGACCTCGTCGGAACCGTCGTCCGGGGTGATGGTCAGCTTCCGGAACTGGTCGCCGTCCTCGATCCGGACCGTGCCGGCGAGCTCGGCGATCGGGGCCTTGCCCTTGGGGACGCGGGCCTCGAAGAGCTCCACCACACGCGGCAGACCGTGGGTGATGTCGGCACCGGCCACACCACCGGTGTGGAAGGTGCGCATCGTCAGCTGGGTGCCGGGCTCACCGATCGACTGGGCGGCGATGATGCCGACCGCCTCGCCGACGTCCACGAGCTTGCCCGACGCCAGCGACCGGCCGTAGCAGGTGGCGCAGGTGCCCAGCAGCGACTCACAGGTCAGCACGCAGCGGACCTTGACCTCCGAGACGCCGGCGTCGACCAGCGTCTGGATCAGCACGTCGCCCAGGTCGGAGTTGGCCTGCGCGATGACCGTGCCGTCGGCAGCCACCACGTCGGCGGCCAGGGCGCGGGCGTACACGCTGGTCTCCACGTGCGGGTCACGCGTCACGACGCCGTCGGAGACGGTGCCGATCGGCATGATGACGCCGCGCTCGGTGCCGCAGTCCTCCTCGCGGATGATGACGTCCTGCGAGACGTCGACCAGCCGGCGGGTGAGGTACCCGGAGTCGGCGGTCCGCAGCGCGGTGTCCGCCAGGCCCTTGCGGGCGCCGTGCGTGGAGATGAAGTACTCCAGCACGGACAGACCCTCCCGGAAGTTGGCCTTGATCGGCCGCGGGATGATCTCGCCCTTCGGGTTGGCCACCAGACCGCGCATGCCGGCGATCTGGCTGATCTGCATCATGTTGCCTCGGGCGCCCGAGTTGACCATGACCCAGACCGGGTTGGTGGTGGGGAAGTTGTCCACCATCGCCTGGCTGACCTCGGCCCGCGCGCGGGTCCAGATCTCGATGAGCTCCGAACGCCGCTCGCCGTCGGTGATGACGCCGCGCTCGTACTGGCGCTCGATCTTCCGCGCCTCGTCCTCGTGCCGGTCCAGGATCTCCTGCTTCACCGGCGGGGTGACGACGTCGTCGATCGCGATCGTCACGCCCGAGCGGGTCGCCCAGCGGAACCCGGCCGACTTGAGGGCGTCCAGCGTCGCCGCGACCTGGACCTTCGGGTAGCGCTCGGCAAGGTCGTTGACGATCGCGCCCAGCGCCTTCTTCGGCACCTGGTAGTTGACGAAGCGGTAGTCCTCCGGCAGGGCCTCGTTGAACAGCACCCGGCCCAGGCTGGTGGAGACGACGGCCGGCTGGCCGGGCTCCCAGCCCTCGGGGGCCTCCCACGGCTCGTTCGGGCCGTTGTCGACGCCGAAGACCTCGTCGAGGCGGATGAGCACCCGCTCCTGCAGACCCAGCGCACCCATGTCGAAGGCCATGACGGCCTCGGACGTCGTCGAGTACGACTTCGGCAGCTCGCCCTCCGCCACCTCCGTCGAGCCGGACAGGCTCGTCAGGTGGTAGAGGCCCAGCACCATGTCCTGGGTCGGCGCGGTGATCGGGCGACCGTCGGCCGGGCTCAGGATGTTGTTGCTGGACAGCATGAGGATGCGGGCCTCGGCCTGCGCCTCGGCCGACAGCGGCAGGTGCACGGCCATCTGGTCGCCGTCGAAGTCCGCGTTGAACGCGGTGCAGACCAGCGGGTGGATCTGGATGGCCTTGCCCTCGACCAGCTGGGGCTCGAAGGCCTGGATGCCCAGACGGTGCAGGGTGGGTGCACGGTTCAGCAGCACCGGGTGCTCGGTGATGACCTCTTCGAGCACGTCCCACACGACCGGCCGCGCGCGCTCCACCATCCGCTTGGCGGACTTGATGTTCTGCGCGTGGTTGAGGTCGACGAGCCGCTTCATCACGAAGGGCTTGAAGAGCTCCAACGCCATCTGCTTGGGCAGACCGCACTGGTGCAGCTTCAGCTGCGGGCCGACGACGATGACCGAACGGCCGGAGTAGTCGACGCGCTTGCCCAGCAGGTTCTGGCGGAACCGGCCCTGCTTGCCCTTGAGCAGGTCGCTCAGGGACTTCAGGGGGCGGTTGCCCGGGCCGGTGACCGGACGGCCGCGCCGGCCGTTGTCGAACAGCGCGTCCACGGACTCCTGGAGCATCCGCTTCTCGTTGTTGACGATGATCTCCGGCGCGCCCAGGTCGAGCAGTCGCTTGAGCCGGTTATTCCGGTTGATCACCCGGCGGTACAGGTCGTTCATGTCGCTCGTGGCGAAACGGCCACCGTCGAGCTGCACCATCGGGCGCAGGTCCGGCGGGATGACCGGGACGCAGTCCAGCACCATGCCCATGGGCGAGTTCTGGGTCTGCTGGAACGCCGCGACGACCTTCAGCCGCTTCAGCGCGCGCAGCTTGCGCTGGCCCTTGCCGCTGCGGATGGTCTCGCGCAGGGACACGGCCTCGGCGTCGAGGTCGAAGCCGGCGAGGAGCTTCTGCAGGGCCGCGGCACCCATGCCGCCCTCGAAGTACTCACCGAAGCGGTCGCGCAGCTCGCGGTAGAGGCCCTCGTCGGCGATGAGCTGCTTGACCTCGAGCTTGCGGAAGGTGTCCATCACCTCGTCGAGGCGGTCGATCTCCCGCTGGGCGCGGTCGCGCAGCTGGCGCATCTCGCGCTCGCCGCCCTCGCGCACCTTGCGGCGCACGTCGGACTTGGCACCCTCGGCCTCGAGCTCGGCGAGGTCGGCCTCCAGCTTCTGCTGGCGGGCCTCCACGTCGGCGTCGCGGCGGGTCTCGAGGTTGTGCTTCTCCGCGCTGATCTCGGCCTCGATCGTCGGGAGGTCGCGGTGCCGCGTCTCCTCGTCGACCGAGGTGATCATGTAGGCGGCGAAGTAGATGATCTTCTCGAGGTCCTTGGGCGCCAGGTCGAGCAGGTAGCCCAGGCGGGAGGGGACGCCCTTGAAGAACCAGATGTGGGTGACCGGCGCGGCCAGCTCGATGTGGCCCATCCGCTCACGGCGCACCTTGGCGCGAGTGACCTCGACGCCGCAGCGCTCGCAGATGATGCCCTTGAACCGGACGCGCTTGTACTTCCCGCAGTAGCACTCCCAGTCCCGGGTGGGACCGAAGATCTTCTCGCAGAAGAGACCGTCCTTCTCCGGGCGGAGGGTGCGGTAGTTGATGGTCTCGGGCTTCTTCACCTCGCCGTGCGACCACTGACGGATGTCGTCGCCGCTGGCCAGGCCGATGCGCAGTTCGTCGAAGAAGTTGACGTCGAGCACTGAGTGACCCCTTTCAGGGGCTAGATACTGCACTTTCTGGTGTTGTCGAAGGAGGGCGCCGGGCCGCCCCCGCCCCCCCGGCCGCCCGCCCCCCCAAAAAACAAAAACAAGCCGGTTTGCTCGCCGCGGGGCGCGTTGCAAACCCACCA
>NZ_JBJGZY010000068.1:0-5527 GCF_054050755.1 Modestobacter sp. SYSU DS0511 | reverse complement strand
CACCAAGAACACCCCCCCCCCCCCCCCCCCCCCCGCCGCCCCCCCCCCCCCCCCCCCCCCCCCCCCCCCCCCCCCCCCCCCCCCCCCCCGAGGCTGCGCCGGTGACCTACGCGGCGACGGCCCCGGCTGCGGCGGGCGGTTGGGTCCCGGCCGAGGCGAAGCCCCTGCTGGTCGGCGCCGCCGGCGGCGGCCTGCTCACCCTGCTCGGCGTCTGGGTCGGCTACCTCCTCGGCCGCCGCGGCTGAGCCGCGGCGCCGCGCACCGCGCTGAGTCGGAGGCGGTCGGACAGGGCGAGGACCTCGTCGCGCAGGGCGTCCGGGGTGATCACCTCGAAGTCCCAGCCGAGCCCGGCCAGCATGCGGGCCATGCCGTCGAGGTGCTCGGCGCGCGTCTCCAGGAGCACCCCGCCGACGTGCTCGCTCAGCCGTCCCACGCTCCGGGGCAGTCGATCGGCCGCCTCCGCAAGGGTGGTGCGCAGCACGACGGAGACCTCGTGCGACCACCTGACCGCGGCGATGCCCGACACGACCTGCGTCGTGGCGTCGAAGTCGGCGGGCACGACGTAGGAGCCGTCGCCCTGCTCGACCGAGGCGATGCGGTCCAGTCGGAAGGTCCGCACGTCATCGCGGCCGTGGTCGCGTCCGGTGACGTACCACCGGCCGGAGTGGAAGACCAAGCCGTACACATCGAGCTCACGCCGCGACTCCCGCCCGTCCCAGGCGGTGTACGCGATCACGACGGTGCGCCGGGCTTGCGCAGCCGAGGCGAGACCGAGCAGGGCGCCGGCGCCGGCGGGAGCGGTGGCGCGCACCGGGGTCGTGAACTGTGCGGTCGACAGCAGGCTGTCCAGCCGCTGGCCCAGGGCCCGCGGCAGTACACGCGACACCTTGGCCAGTGCGCTCGCCGCCGCCGCGTGGTCGGTGGTGGCAAGCCCCGCGCGTTCCGCGGCCCTGAGGCCCAGGACGACGGCGATGGCCTCGTCGTCGGTGAGCATCAGCGGCGGCAGCTTGTAGCCCGGTGAGAGCCGGTAGCCGCCGTACCTGCCCCGCTGCGCCTGGACGGGGATGCCGAGATCGGCGAGGTGCTCGGCATAGCGCCGGACCGTGCGCTCGTCGACCCCGAGCCGAGCGGCGAGATCGCCGACGGTGCGCTGCCCGCCCGTCTGGAGCAGCTCCAGCATGGCCAGCACGCGAGCGGTCGGGCGGGTCACGACCCTCCTCGGCGCTGCTGGGGGAGAACTGGGCGTAGATTCCTCCATACCGGGCGGAATGTGTCCGCATTCCACCCTAGCGTGCTCGCCATGACCACCACCTACGTCCTCGTCCCCGGCTTCTGGCTCGGTGCCTGGGTCTGGCGCCCCGTCGCGGACTCGCTGCGTGAGCGCGGCCATGTCGTGCACGCCGTCGACCTCGCAGGCCAGGGCGAGCGCGCCCACCTCGCCTCGCCCGAGACCGACCTGACGACCCACGTCGACGACGTCGTGCGCGTGCTCGAGCAGCAGGACCTGCACGACGTCGTGCTCGTCGGCCACAGCTACGGCGCCCTCGTGACGACCGGAGCGGCGGACCGCGCGCCCGAGCGCGTGGCGCGCGTGGTGTACGTCGACTCGGGACCCCTGCCCGACGGCATGGCACAGGCCGACTTCGAGGGACCCGACGCGCGCGCGGCCAACGACGACCTGGTCATGACGCACGGCCAGGGCTGGAAGCTCCCGCCGCCGCCCTGGGCGGTCCTCGCCGCCGCAGTGCCCGAGGTCGACGACACCACCGTCGCCGCGCTGGTCGAAGGCTCCCAGCCGCAGCCCTGGCGCACCGCCACCCAGCCGGTCGCGCTCACCGGCGCCTGGGAGCGGCTGCCACGGACGGGCGTGCTGTGCACATTCAGCCTCGAGCAACTGCAGCAGATGGCACCGCACGCACCGGCGTTCGCGCACATGGTCGACGGCGACTGGAGCTACGTCGAGCTCCCGACGTGGCACTGGCCGATGGTCAGCCGCCCGGCGGAACTCGCCACGGTGCTGGAGTCGGCCAGCGGCTCGAGCGCAGGACCCGGCTCCTCGCGGGTCGACCGAGCGACGAGTACGGCTTGATCGGTCCGCTCGTCAGCGGCCGGCGCCCGCACGAGACGTGCGACTTCGGCGAGCCCGGCCGACCGCAGCTCCCCGGCCACCTGATCGGGCGTCCTGTCGTACCGGTGGAGCACGACGTCGTGTCCGAGACGACGGTAGCCCTGCCCGACCTCCTGGACGCCCGCCCCGGCCTGGAAGGCCACGAGCACGTGACCTCCGGGCCGGAGGACCCGGCGCGCCTCACCGAACACGGCCCCGAGGTCGGCGTCGGGGGTGTGGATCGTCGAGTACCAGGAGAAGAGGCCGTCGAACGAGTCGTCGGGGAACGGGAGCGCGCCGATGCTCCCGACGCGGGTCACGACGTCCGGATGGTCCTGACGGGCCCGCCGGATCATGCTCGTGGACAGGTCGATGCCGACGGGGCGGCAGCCGACGCCCGCGAGCACCGGGAGCATCCGCCCGGCACCACAACCGGCGTCCAGCACCTCCTTGGTCCCCGGGAGGAGCGAGGCGAAGTGCGCCACCATCGCCAGCTCGATCTGCTGCTCGGGCTCGGTCGAGGGGAAGTGGTCGGCGTAGTCGTCAGCGACCTGGTCGTAGACCGCCGCCACGTCTCGCTCGCTCACCCCACGAGGGTTCCAGACGAGCGGCCGTGCCGGGCCAGCCGTTCAGCCGTGGCTGGCGTCGAGCGGGGTCGCGGGCTCCACGGTGACGACGTCGAGCGCGGGGTCGGCGAGCAGCGCATCGATCGCTGCCCGACTCCCGCCGACGTGGGTCAGGTAGCCGTCGATCTCGGTGGCCACGAGCCAGGCACGGTCGGCGGGCCACCAGAGGCTCGCGCAGCGCCACTCCACCGGCGTCGGCAGCACAGGCGCGGCCGCGACCGGGCCGGTGAGCAGGTGGTACGCCCGGTCCGGGGTCCGAACCCGCATCGAGCGGTCCTTCCAGGCCTCCGTCTCCTCCAGTCCGAAGCCCTCCCAGAGGCAGTAGTAGGCCACCTCCGGCGTCCCGGTGACGTCGCGGAGGACGCGGGCGAGCACCTCGGTCTCCCGCGCGTCCAGACCGCCGTCAGACGGCCGACCCCACCCCTCGCTGCCGGCCACGAGGTCGTCGAACCGGGTCGCGGCGGTCAGCGGCACCCCGGTGTGCGCGGCGATCTCCGACCACCGGTGCCTGGGCTTGCCCTCCTCGGGGTCGTAGGCAGGCGGCAGCACCCGGGCGTAGGCGGGGAAGACCGGCGGCACCATCGCCACCACCGTGGCGGAGCGGGCCGTGCGCGTCAGCGCGTCGGCCACCCACGCCGCCGGGCCGACGTCGGCGAGCACCGACAGACCCGGCGCCCAGCGGACGGGCTCGCTCGATCGCATCCCCTCACCCTGCCCGCGCCCGGCGTCTCCCGTCGAGCTCCCGGCCCGGCCCGCGCTCACCCGGACGCCGCGGTGGAGCTCCACCCCGCGGCTCGGAGCCGGTCGAAGCCGTCGAGCAGCAGGTCCAGGGCGAACTCGAACTCGAACTGCTCGTCGCACCCCGCACCGACGCCGGACAGGTCACCGGCGGTCGCCGCCACCGCGATCTCCAGGATGTGCGGGTACTTCTCGGCGAACTCCGCCGCCAGCGCCTGCTGCTCCTCGACCGAGGGCGGTGCGGCATCCGGGGCCGGCTCGTCGAACAGCTCGGGGCTGAACCCCCAGATCCGGTTGCCCAGCGCGTGCATCACGTGGTGGGTCAGGTCGGCGGAGAACCCCCCGCGTCGGAAGGTGCCGGCGAGCGAGTCCATGTACCCGAGCACCGCCGGTGTCCGGTGGGTGCGCGACTCGATCGCCTGACGCGCCCACGGGTGCCGCAGCACCACACGACGGGCCGAGAGCACCCGCGCCCGCACCGCGGCCTGCCAGTCCAGCGCCGGGTCGGCGGGCTCGAACTCCCCGACGACGACGTCGACCATGCCGTCGAGCAGTTGGTCCTTGTTCGCCACGTGCTTGTAGAGCGCCATCGGCACGACGCCGAGCTCGGTGGCCAGCCGTCGCATGCTCATCGCCTCGATGCCCACCGCATCGGCGAGGTCGACCGCGGCGCGCAGCACCCGGTCGGTGCTCAGCGGCGCCCGCCGCCCCGGAGGAGCCACCCGGGCAACGTACCTCGTTGACAGGTGTACGGCGTACGCCTAGCGTCCTCCGCGTCGGGTGTACGCCGTACACCTCGGTGGGAGAGGGGTGGGTCGTGGGTTCCAGCAACGCGAGCAGGCGCCAGTGGTGGGTCGTGGCAGGTCTCCTCCTGCTCAGCCTCGTGCCGGTGCTCGCCGGTGCGGTCCGGATCGGCGAGCTCGCCGGCGACCCGGCGGTGACCGCGGCCAACGCCCGGTTCGTGGCCGCACCGGCACCCGTGGTCGCGCACATCGTCAGCGCGACGGTGTACTCCCTGCTGGGGGCGTTCCAGTTCGTGCCCCACATCCGACGGCACCGCCCCGGCTGGCACCGGCTCGCCGGTCGGGTGCTGGTCCCCGCCGGGCTCGTCGCAGCGCTCTCCGGCGTGTGGATGACGCTGTTCTACGCGCGGCCGCCCGCCGACGACGTGCTGCTGACCCCGATCCGGCTGTTCTTCGGCGCAGCGATGGCCGGCTGCATCGTGCTCGGCTTCGTGGCCATCCGGCGGCGGGACGTCCTGACCCACCGCGCCTGGATGGCCCGGGGCTACGCCATCGGCCTCGGCGCGGGCACCCAGGTGCTGACCCACCTGCCCTGGGCACTGCTGGGCGAGACACCCAGCGGCGGCGGCCGGGTGCTGGCGATGCTGGCCGGCTGGGTGGTCAACCTGGCGGTGGTCGAGTGGGCGCTGCGGCGCCGGCCGGCCGCGCCGTCCCGACCCCGCCCCGTTCCCGCGGTCGCCTGAGCGGCTCAGCCCGCCGCGGTCCGTTCCCGCAACAGTCCGGCGCGCCCGTCCCGCTCCGCAGGTTCCCCGGCCCCCGGGGAGGGCACCATGCCGTCACACCAGGGCAGGTGGACGGCGCAGGTGGACGGCGCAAGGAGGCGGACAGGTGTTCGGTCGACGGGAGGACGTGGGTGCCCTGCGGGCCGAGCTCGCGGAGGTGACGGCCCGCATCGCCGCTCATCGGCTGGCCTCGGACCGCATCCGGGCCGCCCACGCGGTGGTGGACGAGCGCCGGTGCGGGGAGCCGGGGGAGATCGACGCGGCGCTCGCGGCCGACGGGTTGCCCAGCGCCACCGACCTCGGCCGGGCCCAGGTGGCCGGCACGTGGAGCTGGTGGAAGCTCCACCGGCGGAGGACGCAGCTGCAGAAGCGGATCGAGCGCGCACTCCCCCGGTGAGCGCACCCGCAGACGCCGACGGCCGGGGGGGGGGGGGGGGGGGGGGGGGGGGGGGGGGGGGGGGGGGGGGGGGGGGGGGGGGGGGGGGGGGGGGGGGGGGGGGGGGGGCGCGCCGGCCGGGCGGCCCGCGCGCC
>NZ_JBJGZY010000067.1:0-6331 GCF_054050755.1 Modestobacter sp. SYSU DS0511 | reverse complement strand
CCCCCCCACCCCAGCCCCCCCCCCCCCCCCCCCCCCCCCCCCCCCCCCCCCCCCCCCCCCCCCCCCCCCCCCCCCCCCCCCCCCCGGGCGGCCCTCAGGGCCGCACGTGCCGCAGGGCGAAGGCGAGGGCGACCTCGACCTGGCGGATGGTCTCCTCGATGACCAGGGAGCCGTGGCCGGCGTCGAAGCGGTACACCTCGTGCTCCTTGCCCTTCTCCACCAGTGCGTCGACGTAGTTGTCGATCTGCCGGATGGGGCAGCGCGGGTCGTTCGCCCCGGCGACGACCAGCACCGGCGCGGTGACGTCGTCGACGTAGGTGATCGGCGAGGACCGCACGTACACGTCGCGGACCTCCTCCGGTGACCCGCCGAACAGCGCGCGGTCGTAGGCGCGCAGCCCCTCCATCTCGTCCTCGTAGGCGGCCAGGTAGTCCGCGACCGGCACCTCGGCGATCCCGGCGGCCCACCGGCCCGGCTGGGTGCCGAGCCCCAGCAGGGTGAGGAACCCGCCCCACGAACCGCCGGTCAGGAGGGCGCGGGCCGGGTCCACGACGCCCTCGGCGACCAGGGCGTCGAAGACGGCGGCGACGTCCTCCAGCTCGGTCAGGCCGGGCCGGCCGGTCAGGGCGTCGCGCCACTGGCTGCCGTAGCCGGTCGAGCCGCGGTAGTTCACGTGCACCACCGCGTAGCCGGCGTCGACGTAGGCCGCCCGGCGGGCGCGGTAGGAGTCGTCGTCCTGCGACTCGGGGCCGCCGTGCACCAGGAACGCCGTGGCGTACGGGCCCTCCCCGGCCGGCCGGACCAGCAGCGCGTGCACGTCGCCCCCCGGGCCGGGCACCCAGCGGTCCTCGACCGGGTAGGCGGCCGGCGGCGCCTCGCCGGGGGCGGCCAGCACGACCGGGCCGTCGGCCCGGCGGATCACCGGCGGCTGCTCGGACGACGACCAGGCCAGCTCCACCGTGCCGTCGGGCCGCACCGTGGCCCCCCGGACGACGCCCTGCGGGGTGTCCAGCTGCTCCAGCGCCCCGGAGGCGAGGTCGTAGCGGTACAGCTCGCTGCGTGCGGCGTGGTCGTGGCCGACCAGCAGCGCCGAGCCGTCGGGGTACCAGCCGGCGGTGACGTCACCGGGCAGGTCCAGCACCAGCTCGGTCTCCTCGCCGGTGGCGACGTCCCAGATCAGCAGCTCCTCGCGGCCCCGGCGCTCGTGCCCGACCAGCAGCCGCTGGTCGCCCGCGACGGGGGAGAAGCTCAGCGCGTGCAACCCCCGGCCCTCGCCGTCCCACGTGTCGGCGACGACCGACAGGTCGCCGGTGCGCAGCACCCGCAGCGCCGGGTACCGGGGGTCACCGTGCTCGGAGTGGGAGTACACGAGCAGCGCGTCGTCGCGGGACAGCGCGTCGACCGACGCCGGGTCCGGCGAGGTGTAGAAGACCGCTGGGGCACCGCCGGACGGCACGATCCACAGCTCGCTGCCCTCGTCGGTGGAGCGGCCGATCGCGACCACGGTGCGGCCGATCTCCAGGCCCGCCGGGTAGGCCGGCCCGACCTCGGGGACGGCGACCTCGTCGGCGCCGCCGGCGAAGGGCTGCACGCGCCACACGCCGAACTCGTCGCCGTCGGTGTCGGCGAACCACCAGATCCGCTCGCCGTCCGGGCTGATCGTGGCCGCCAGCGTGCCGTTGGGCCGGTCGGTGACCTGCCGGTGGCCGTCGGTCTCCCGGTCCCAGGCGTACTGCTCGACGACCCCGCTGGCGTCGGAGGCGTACACGTTGCGGTGCGGCGCGTCCTCCGCCCAGTCCGGCAGGCTGATCCGCGGCGCACGGAAGCGGGCCTGCCAGCGGGCGGTGACCTCCGGCGGCAGGGCGGGGGCTGCGGAGGCGGGGCTGGCAGCGTTCTGCTCGTCGGTCACCGGGTCATCTTCCCCCGGCGCCGACCACGGCCTCCGCGGTGGGCGCCCGGCCGGCGGGGGGCGGCTCGACGCCGGCGTCGCGGACGTCGCCGATCAGCTGCTCGAGCACGTCCTCCAGCATCACCACGCCGAGCGTCCGGCCATCGGCGACGACCCGGCCGAGGTGCGCACCGCTGCGGCGCATCGCCTGCAGCACCTCGGGCAGCGGCTCGTCGGGGGAGAGTTCCACGAAGTCCTTGACCGCGCTGCCGGGCACCGGCTGGTCCCGGTGCGACGGGCCGGCGTCCAGCACGTCCTTGACGTGGACGTAGCCGGCGAGGGCTCCGTCGGGCCGGCACAACGGGTAGCGGGAGAAGCCGTGCTCGGCCACCACCTGCTCCAGCTGCCGGGGCGTGGTCTCCCGGGGCACGGTGATCAGGTCGTCCAGGGGCAGCAGCACCGACCGGGCGTCGTTCTGCTCGAAGGTCAGCGCCCCGGCGGCCAGCTCGCTGACCTCGGTGCCCAGCAGCCCCTCCCGCCGGGACTGGGTGATCATCGAGCGGATCTCCCCGGCGTCGAAGCTGGCCGACACCTCGTCCGTGGGGGTGACCCCGAACAGCCGCACGAAGCCGTTGGCGACGGTGTTGAAGAACCAGATGAGGGGCTTGAGCACCCGCACGAGCACGGCCAGCGGCGGGCCCAGGGCGATCGCCGCCCGGTCGGGCCCGGCGATGGTGATGTTCTTCGGCACCATCTCGCCCAGCACCATGTGCAGCACGGTGACCAGCGAGAGGGCGATCACCAGCGCGATCGGGTGCAGCAGCGCCTCCGGTACGCCGGCGGCCTCCAGCGGCGCCTCGATCAGGTGCGCGACGGCGGGCTCGCCGATCGCCCCCAGGCCCAGCGAGCACAGCGTGATGCCCAGCTGGGCGCCGGCCATCATCTGGCTGACGTTGTGCATGGCGGCCAGCGTCTTCCGGGCGCGCACCGACCCGGCCTCCGCGCGCGGCTCGATCTGGTCGGCGCGGGCGGAGACGAGGGCGAACTCGGCCGCGACGAAGAAGGCGTTGCCCAGCAGGAGCGCGACCAGGACCAGCAGGGCCAACCCGTCGCTCATGCCCGGGCCACCTCTCGCTCGGACCGGACGGCGGTGGCGCCGGCCGGTCGTACGGCGCCACCCCGGGGCGGGTCGCCGTCGGGGCCCGCGCCGTCGGTCGGGACGGGCACGGCGCGCAGCCGGGCGATGCGCCGTCCGTCCACCTCGTCGACGGTGAGCCGCCAGCCCTCGATGTCCACCGACTCGCCCTCCTCCGGGAGGCGGGCCAGCTGTTCCACGACGAACCCCGCGACGGTCTCGTAGCGCCCCTCGGGCACCGCGATGCCGGTGCGCTCGCGCAGCTCGTCGGGGCGCAGCAGGCCGGAGACCAGCCAGTCGTCCGCGACGCGGCGCAGCTGGCGCAGCGGCCGGTCGGTCTCGTCGGCGATCTCCCCGACCAGTTCCTCGACGATGTCCTCCAGCGTCACGATGCCGTGCGTGGCGCCCCACTCGTCGACCACCAGGGCCAGCTGCAGCCCCTGCTCGCGCAGCAGGTCCAGCAGCGGGTCCAGCCGCAGCGACGACGGGACGGCGAGCACCGGCTCGGCCAGCTCCCCGGCGGTGCGCTCGAGCCGGTCCTCGTCGGGGACGGCGACCGCGTGCTTGACGTGCACGACGCCGGTCACCTCGTCGAGGTCGGCGCCGTAGACCGGGAAGCGGGAGTTGCCCGAGCGGATGGCGGCGTCGATGACGTCGGCCGCGGTCGCCGACGAGCTCAGCGTCCACAGCCGCGTGCGCGGGGTCATCACGTCGGTGGCGAACTTCTCCCGCAGCCCCAGCGAACGGGCCAGCAGCCGGGCGGCGACGGGGGAGAGGTCGCCCTCCTCGGCCGAGCGCCGGGCGACGGCGGCCAGGCCCTCGGCGTCGCGGGTGTCGTCGAGCTCCTCCCGGGGCTCGAACCCCAGCCGGCGGACGATCGCGTTGGCCAGCCCCTGGAGCGTGCGCACGACCGGGCCGGCCACCGTGGTGAACAGCCGCATCCCGGGGGCGACGACCGAGGCGGTCGGCAGCGGCCGGGCGATGGCCAGGTTCTTGGGGCCCAGCTCGCCGATGATCATCTGCAGGAACGTGGCCAGGAAGATGGCCAGGGCGATCGCGATCGGCGTCGTGGTGCTCTCCGGCAGCCCGAGGGCCGCCAGCACCGGCTCCAGCAGGCCGCCCAGGGCCGGCTCGGCGAGGAAGCCGACCACCAGCGTGGTCAGCGTGATGCCGAGCTGGGCCGCGGACAGCTGGGTGGACAGCCCCCGCAGCGCCGTGACGACGCCGGCGGCACCGGTCACGCCGGCGTCCGCGGCCTCCTCGGCCTTGCCCCGGTCGACGGTGGTGAGGGAGAACTCGGCCGCGACGAAGAACCCGGTGAGCGCGGTCAGCAGCACGGCTGCCAGCAGGAGCAGCCATTCGGTCACCGACGGGCGGTGCCCGCGGGGAGCCGGCCGGAAACCGTGCCGTGCCGTGAGCTTCCCCCGGAACGCACTCAGGGACCGCCGGATGGGCGGTCCCTGAGTGACTGGTCGGGGTGACAGGATTTGAACCTGCGGCCTCGTCGTCCCGAACGACGCGCGCTACCAAGCTGCGCCACACCCCGAGGTGCGTCGACAACTGTAGCCGATGCCTGATCGAGCTCAGCGGCCGCCTTCGGCCCCGCTGCAGGGTCCCACCGCGAGCCTGCGAGTGGTGGGGGGCCAGGCCCCGTCCAGGGCACCGCCCTGAGCGTGCGAAGGGTGGGTGGGACGGGGTCCTTCGCCCTTCAACGGGCGGTGAGGGTGAGCAGCGTGGCCTCGGGCGGGCAGGCGAAGCGGACCGGGGCGTACGGGCTGGTGCCCAGCCCGGCGGACACGTGCAGCCAGGTGCCGGTGGGGTGTTCCGGGGTGGGCTCGGCCCAGCGGTGCAGCCAGCGCACGTGCGCGCGGTCGATGCCGCAGTTGGTGACCAGCGCGCCGTAGAAGGGCACCCGGAGCTGGCCACCGTGGGTGTGCCCGCACAGCAGCAGGTCGTAGCCGTCGGCGGTGAACCGGTCGAGCACCCGGGGCTCGGGGGAGTGCACCAGCCCGATCCGGACGTCGGCGGTCGCGTCGGCCGGGCCGGCGACCTCGTCGTACCGGTCCAGCTCCAGGTGCGGGTCGTCGACGCCGGCGAAGGCGATCCGGGTGCCGGCGACGGTGAGCGCCCCGGTGCCGTTGGTGAGGTCCAGCCACCCGCGGGCGGTCATCACGTCGCGCAGCTCGCGCCAGGGCAGCTCGTCGCCGTGCACCCGCTTGTGATCGGTCTTGAAGTACTTTAGCGGGTTCTTCGGCCGCGGGGCGTAGTAGTCGTTGCTGGCGAGCACGAAGGCGCCGGGGAGGTCCATGAGCGGGTCGAGGGCACGCAGGGTCGGCGGGACGGCGTCCGTCCCGGCCAGGTTGTCGCCGGTGGTGATCACCAGGTCCGGCTCCAGCGCCGCCAGCCCGGCGACCCACTGCTGCTTGCTCCGCTGCCCCGCGGTCATGTGCAGGTCGGACAGCTGCAGCACGCGCAGCGGGGCGGAACCGGGCGGCAGCACCGGTACGTCGAAGCGGCGCAGCGTCCAGCGGGTGCGCTCGACCAGGCCCGCGTAGGCGACGGTGGCCGCGCCGGTGGCGAGCACGGCGGTGGGGACGGCGGTGATCGCGCGCATCCCCCGAGCCTAGGGGCCGGGGAACTGCGTCGCCGCCGTGGTGGGCCGGGTGGCAGGCTCGGCACCGTGGCTGAGCTGAAGGAACGACTGCGCACCGACCTGACCACCGCGATGAAGGCCCGCGACGAGCTGCGCACCGCGACGCTGCGGATGGTGCTGGCCGCGGTCTCCGCCGAGGAGGTGTCCGGCAAGGAGGCCCGCGAGCTGTCCGACGACGAGGTGCAGGCGGTGCTGCGCCGGGAGGCGAAGAAGCGCCGGGAGGCTGCCGAGGCGTTCGCCGGGGCCGGGCGCGCCGAGCAGGCCGAGCGCGAGCGGGCCGAGGAGGGCATCGTCGCCGCCTACCTGCCCGCCCAGCTCGCCGACGCCGACCTGACCGCGCTGGTGGCCGACGTGATCACCCGGACCGGGGCGGCGGGGATGAAGGACATGGGCCGGGTGATGGGCGCGGTGCAGGGCGCGGTCGCCGGGCGGGCGGAGGGTGGCCGGGTGGCGGCCGAGGTCCGCCGACAGCTGGGCTGAGCCCGCCGGGACGCACCGGCGGCCGAGCACCAGGGCCCACCGACGAGGGCCCACCGACGACGGCGGGGGGGGGGGGCGGGGGGGGCGGGGCGGGGGGGGGGGGGGGGGGGGGGGGGGGGGGGGGGCGGGGGGGGGGGGGGGGGGGCGGGGGGGGGGGGGGGGCGTGGGGGTGGGG
>NZ_JBJGZY010000066.1:0-6334 GCF_054050755.1 Modestobacter sp. SYSU DS0511 | reverse complement strand
TAGCACGAGTGTAATGGTTGTGTGGTGAAGCGGGGGTTGGTTAAAAACCCCCCCCCCCCCCCCGGCCGGGGGGGGCGCCCCCCCCCCGGCCCCCCCCCCTCTCGCGTGCCGGCTCAGACCGGCTCGTCGTAGTCGATGAGCAACCGGCCGTCGTCGCCGCGCACCAGGGTGATCCGGTGCTGCTCGGGGAACCTGTCGCCGTCGGGCTCCACGTACGTCACCGGCGCGCTGGCCGACAGGGACCCGTCCTCGGCCCGCACCTCACCCAGGCGCACGTCGCTGAACCGGTTCCAGAAGCGCACGTAGGCCTCGCGGCTGCCGATCGCGGCCCGCAACCGTGGCCCGGTGCGCTCCCACGCGGCCTGCGGGTTCTCCGGCAGCAGCGCGTAGTAGGAGCGCACGGCGTCCCGCACGGCGGCGGCGCTGTCCGGTGCGGGCGGTGCCGGCTCGCTGGTCCGCGGCGGAGCCGGCTCGCTGGTCTCCGGAGCCGGCTCGCTGGTCTCCGGGGGCGCCTCGCTAGTGGCCGGCGGGGGCTCCTCTGCCATCGCCGGGGGCTCCTCCGTCGTCGTCGCCGGGGGCTCCTCTGCCGTCGGCGGGGGCTCCTCGGTCGGCGGTGCCGGCGCCTCGGAGGTGGGGTCCGGTGCCGGCTCGCTGCTCTCCGCCACCGGGGCGGGGTCCCCCTCGCCGTCCCGTCCGGCCAGCGCGAAACCGCCGCCGACCAGCCCACCGACGACCAGCAGCGCGAGCAGCGCCACCAGGGCCCGCCGGAGCGTCCGCCGGCGGGGAGCCGGTGGCGCGCCGCCGGCCGGCCGGGCGCCGGTCGGCGGCCCGGCGGGCGGGGTGTTCGGGGTCGACGACGCGGCGGCCGAGATCGGTGGCGCCGGCCCCCCTGCGGGGGCGGGCAGCGGCCGGCCGTCGTCGTCCACCGCCCGCAGGTCGGCCATCGTCGGCGGCAGCGGCGTCCGGGCGGCGAGCACCTCGGTGACGTCGCCGTCCTTGCCGGCCACCAGCCGGGCCAGCTGGTCGCGGACCTGGGTCATCGAGGGGCGCTTGCGCGGGTCGGAGTTCAGCATCCGCATCAGCGGCCGGCCGAGCGCCCCGGCGTGCCGCGGCCGGGAGAAGTCCCCGCTGGCCACCCGGTGGAGCATCTCCAGCGGGTTCTCGGTCATCCCGAACGGCGGGGTGCCCTCCAGGCAGGCGTGGAGCGTGGCGCCCAGGGAGAAGACGTCGCTGGCCTGGTTCGGCTCCTGGCCGCGCGCCACCTCGGGCGCGAGGTAGGCCGGGGTGCCCTTGACCACCCCGGTCTGGGTCAGCGACACGTCGCCGGTGGCCCGGGAGATGCCGAAGTCGGTGATCTTGACCAGGCCCTCGCTGCGCTCGCCCTCGCCGATCAGCACGTTGCCCGGTTTGACGTCCCGGTGCACCACCCCAGCGGCGTGCACCGCCGCCAGTGCGTCGGCCACCTGGGCACCGATCTGGGCGACCTGGGTCACCGGCAGCGTGCCGCTGGTCTGCAGCACCTGAGCCAGGCTGCGCGAGGGCAGGTACTCCATCACCAGCCAGGGCGTGCCGCCGTCGTCGACCATGTCGTAGACGGCGACGGCGTGCGGGTGGGTCAGCCGGGCGGCGATCCGCCCCTCGCGCATCGCCGCCTCGCGGTGGCCGGCGGTGACCTCAGGGTCGCTGCCGGCCGGGATGAGCACCTGCTTGACCGCGACGTCGCGGCCCAGCAGCTCGTCGCGGGCCAGCCACACCGCGCCCATCGAGCCGCCGCCGAGCCGCGCGCGCAGCAGGTAGCGGCCGGCCACCCGTGAGCCAGGAGCGGTCACCGGTGCCGTCCCGCGCAGAGCTGCCCGTGCACTGGGGTCAGGCGGAGGCCGGGGCCCCGTACCGGCGGGCGTACTCGGCCTGGGCCCCTTCGGGCAGGGCGTCGTACAGCTCGCCCAGCTCGCTCAGCGACGCCTCGGGCAGCTCGTCGAACAGCTGCGACCAGCTCGGGGGCTCCTCGTGGCTGCGGGTGAGCAGAAGCTCCCACGCCCGGGTCTGCCGGTCGCGCTGGGCGCGCTCGGCGACCATGCCGGAGAGGTAGGTGTCCTTCGCGGCGTCCTTCTCCGCCCGCGTCGCGTCGGCCGGGAGGTTGCTCGGATCGGTCTCCTGCAGGGCGGTGACGATCGCCGCCACCACCTCGGGACGCACCTGCTCGGTCTCGCTCATCGGGCTCCTCCCGGTCGCTGCGGCTCCCGGCGGTCGCCCTCCGGTGTGGCTCACTCAACCACCCTCCCGGTGTGCCGGCCGGGCGGGTCGGAGGGCGGCGGCTGACGCACGCACGGCTGCCCGGTAGACTGCCCGGCACTGGAGGATTCGCCTAGTGGCCTATGGCGCTCGCTTGGAAAGCGGGTTGGGTGCAAGCCCTCGGGAGTTCGAATCTCCCATCCTCCGCAGGTAGAGCGCCGTCACGGCGCCGAGCATCAGGGCTCCCCCGGCCAGCGCGGTCGGGGTGAGCCGCTCGCCGAGCACCGCGGTGGCCAGCGCCGTCGCGGTCAGCGGCTCGAGCAGCGTCACGATCGAGGCGATCGCCGCGGGCACGGTCCGCACCCCGGTGAAGAACAGGCCGTAGGCCAGCGCGCTGGGCACCAGGCCCAGGTAGACCAGCGTGCCCAGCGCCAGCGGGTCGCCGGTCAGGTCCAGGCCGGCGGCCAGCGCCACCGGGGTGAGCAGCAGCGCACCGAGGGTGAACCCTGCCGTCGTCGTCGGCACGCCGTCGGGCACCCCGGCCGAGGCCAGCACCACCCCGGCGTACGCCACCGCGCAGCCCACCGCGGCGAGCGCACCCAGCAGCACCGTGTCCCCGGCGTCCGCGCCGGCCGACACCCCGACCAGCAGCACCAGCCCGACCAGCGCCACCGCCAGGGCGGCCATCGTCGCCCGGTCGGGCCGGCCCTGCCCGAGCACCGCCCCGCCGATCGCGACCAGCAGCGGCGCGAGGCCGAGCGCGACCAGGGTGGCGATGCTCACGCCGGCCGTGGCGACCGCGGCGAAGTAGGCGCTCTGGTACACCGCCAGGCACGTGCCGACCAGCACCAGCCGGGTGCGCACCCGTGCGGTCAGCGGCGGCCGCGGGGTGGGCCGCCGCCGGCGGGTCAGCACGTGCACGGCCAGCAGGGCGGCCGCGCCGATCGCCATCCGGTGCCAGGCGATGTCGAGCGGGTCGAGGCCGGTCCGCCGGGCGACCAGGTCGCCGCTCACCCCGGACGTGCCCCAGCACACAGCCGCGAGGACGACGAGGGCGAAGCCGCGGGCCGACTGGGGCGGCGCAGCCGTGAGCATGGCGCGAGAGCCTAGCCGCGGGCCGGAGGGGCGGCAGCCGGGCGCCCGGCGTCCTCTACAGTGGGACCCGACCCCTCGTACGGCGTCACCCTGTGAACCTCCCCAGGGCCGGAAGGCAGCAAGGATAAGCAGGCTCTGGCGGGTGTGCGGGGGGTCCCTTTCGTTCTCCCAGCCTCCTCCCAGGTCGGTGCGGTGCACTGACCGCACGCCCGAGGAGGGGAGCCGGTCATGGCCCGTCGTCGCACCTGGTGGATCGTTCTCGCAGCCGTGCTCGTGGTGGCCGGGGCCGTCGTCGGCCCGCTGGTCTACGCCGCACTGCAGGACGACGCCCCGCCCGCGCCCACCGTGCAGGCCCAGCCGCAGGACCCCGAGCTGACCGGCTCCCCGGTCACCGTGCCGGTGACCGGGGAGCTCACGCTGGCCGGCACGACCCGGCCGGTGACCACCGAGCTCTCCGTCGTCCGCACCGCCGACGGTGTCGAGGTCTCCGGCGCGGTGCCGGTGGTCTTCGCCGACTTCGGCATCGAGCCGCCGAACCTGGGCTTCGTCCGGGTCGAGGACTCCGGCGCGGTCGAGCTGTTCCTCCGCCTGACCCAGTGACGTCCGGGCCTCGTCCAGAGGCTCGCCCCGGACGTCGGTGCCGGCACGTAACCTCGCGGCGTGGCTCTGGCGCTCTACCGCAAGTACCGCCCGGCGACCTTCGCCGAGGTGGTCGGGCAGGAGCACGTCACCACCCCGCTGGTGAACGCCGTCGACGGGGGGCGGATCAACCACGCCTACCTGTTCAGCGGCCCGCGCGGGTGCGGCAAGACCTCCTCGGCGCGGATCCTGGCCCGCTCGCTGAACTGCGAGCAGGGGCCGACGTCGACCCCGTGCGGCGTCTGCGGCTCGTGCGTCTCCCTGGCCCCCGACGGTCCCGGGTCGATCGACGTCATCGAGATCGACGCGGCCAGCCACGGTGGCGTCGACGACGCCCGTGAGCTGCGCGAGCGCGCGTTCTTCGCCCCGGTGCACAGCCGCTACAAGGTCTACATCGTCGACGAGGCGCACATGGTCACCACGCAGGGCTTCAACGCCCTGCTGAAGGTGGTCGAGGAGCCGCCGGAGTTCCTGGTCTTCGTCTTCGCCACGACGGAGCCGGAGAAGGTGCTGCCGACCATCCGGTCGCGTACCCACCACTACCCGTTCCGGCTGGTGCCGCCGAGCACCCTGCGCGGGCTGCTGGAGCGGACCTGCGCCGCCGAGGGCGTGCAGGTCGAGCCGACGGTCTTCCCGCTGGTGGTGCGGGCCGGCGGCGGATCGGTGCGCGACTCGCTGTCGATCCTGGACCAGTTGCTGGCCGGCGCCGGCGAGGACGGCGTCACCTACCGCGAGGCGGTGGGCCTGCTCGGCGTCACCGACGAGGCGCTGCTCGACGAGACCGTCGACGCGCTGGCCGCCTCCGACGCCCCGGGGGTGTTCCAGGCCGTCGACCGCGTGGTGGAGGCCGGGCACGACCCACGGCGGTTCGCCACCGACCTGCTCGACCGGCTGCGCGACCTGATCGTGCTGAACGCCGTCCCCGAGGCCGGGGGCAACGGGCTGCTCGACTGCCCGCCCGACCGGCTCGACCTGATGACCCGCCAGGCGCAGGCGCTGGGCGCAGCCACGCTGTCCCGGCTGGCCGACACGGTGCACGAGGGCCTCACCGAGATGCGCGGGACGACGGCGCCGCGGCTGCTGCTGGAGCTGGTCTGCGCCCGGATGCTGCTGCCCGGCGTCGACGGCTCGGCCACCGCCACCCTGCAGCGCCTCGAGCGGCTGGAGCGGCGGATGTCCATCGCCGGTGAGCACGCCGGCCGGCCGGTCGAGTCGGTCGCCGCGCCGGCCCGCGAGGCCGCCGCGCCCGTGCGCGAGGCGCCGGCTCCGGCGCGCGAGGTCGCTGCACCGGTGCGCGAGCCCGCGGCGGAGGCCGCGGGGTCCCGCCCGGCATACGTCCGTCCGTCCCAGCGCTCGGCCGAGCCGGCACGGGCCGCGACGCCCGCTCCTGCGGCCGAGCGGCCGGCCCCGGCTCCGGCTGCAGCTGCCCCGGCTCCGGCTGCGCCGAAGGTCGAGGAGGGCGCGGACGGCTGGCCGGTGACCGCGCGTCCGGGCTCGGGTGCGTCCGCGCGTCCGGCCGCGGCCGCGCCGCCCACCCCAGCAGCACCCGCCGCCGCGCCGGAGGAGCGCCGGCGACCCGCCGCGACCGGCGAGCCGGACATCCCGCTGCCGCCGGAGCCCACCGACGACGAGGACTGGCCGCAGCCGAGCCGGCCGGCGGCGCCCGCGAGCCGGCCCGCGCCCCAGCGCGCGGCAGCGGAGTCCGCCCCGGCGCCGCGGGGTGGCGAGCCGACGCCGGTCGTCTCGGCCACGCCGGAGCCGGGCGCCGACGACGGTCAGCTGACCACCGCCGACGTCCGGCGGATCTGGCCGGAGTTGATGGCCGTGGTCAAGCGGCACAAGCGCACCACCGAGGCGCTGCTGAAGAACGCCCAGGTGCACGACCTGGCGGCCGGCACGCTCACGCTGAGCACCACCTCCCCGGCGCTGGCCCGGCGGATCGGCGACGACCTGAACAAGGACGTGCTGCGTTCCGCGCTGGAGGAGCTGCTGGGCGTGCGCTGGAAGGTGCAGGCCGTCGTCGACCAGCCCGGCGCCCCGGCTCCGGGGAGCCCGCCGGTCACCCCGGAGGCCGCCCGGGCTGCCGCCGCGGCGGCGGAGACCGCCGAGGCGGCCGAGCTGATGGCCGAGCGCGACGCCGCCCCCGGCTCGGACGAGCACACCCCGGCCGTCGACGCCGAGCAGGCCGCGCTGGCGCTGCTGCGCGCCCAGCTCGGCGCCCGGCCGATCGACAGCTGAGCCCCCGGGAGCTGCTCCCCGCACAGTCGTGGGGGGGGGGGGGGGGGGGGGGGGGGGGGGGGGGGGGGGGGGGGGGGGGGGGGGGGGGGGGGGGGGGGGGGGGGGGGGGGGGGGGGGGGGGGGGGGGGGG
>NZ_JBJGZY010000065.1:0-7624 GCF_054050755.1 Modestobacter sp. SYSU DS0511 | reverse complement strand
CCACGCCCCGCCCCCCCCCCCCCCCCCCCCCCCCCCCCCCCCCCCCCCCCCCCCCCCCCCCCCCCCCCCCCCCCCCCCCCCCCCCCCCCCCCCCCCCCCCCCCCCCCCCCCCCCGCCGCCGCCCCCCCCCCCCCCCCCCCCCCCCCCCCCCCCCCCCCCCCACGGTGAGCCAGGACGCCCCGCGGCTCAGCCGCGGGCGCGGAGCACGTCCTCGTAGACCGCGAGGGTCTGCGCGGCGATCGCCGGCCAGCCGAACTCGGCCAGCACCCGCTCCCGGCCGGCGCGGCCCATCGCCGCCGCGCGGTCGGGGGCGGCCAGCAGCTCGGTCATCCGCGCCGCCAGCCCGGCGGCGAACTCGGCCGGGCGCTCGGCGTCGTAGGGCACCAGCAGCCCGGTGCGGCCGTCGTCGACCACCTCCGGGATGCCGCCGACGGCGCTGGCCACGACCGCGGTGCCGCAGGCGGCGGCTTCCAGGTTCACGATGCCCAGCGGCTCGTAGACCGAGGGGACGACGAAGACCGTCGCCCCGGTGATCAGCGGAACCAGCTGCTCGCGCGGCACCATCTGCTCGATCCACACCACGCCGGTGCGCCGTCGCTGCAGCTCGGCGACGGCGTCGGCGACCTGCTGCCGCTCGGCCGGGGTGTCCGGCGCGCCGGCGCAGAGCACCAGCCCGGCCTCGGGCGGCAGCTGCTCGGCCGCGGCCAGCAGGTGCATCAGCCCCTTCTGCCGGGTGATGCGGCCGACGAACAGCGCGTACGGCCGGTCCGGGTCGACCCCGAGCGAACGGACGACGTCGGGCGCCTGCACCGGCCGGTAGGCCTGGGCGTCGACCCCGTTGCCCACGACGACGACCTTCGCCGGGTCGAGGTCGGGGTAGACCTCGAGCACGTCGGCCCGCATGCCCCGGCTGACCGCGATGACGGCGTCGGCGGAGTCGTAGGCGGTGCGCTCGACCCAGGAGGAGAGCCGGTAGCCACCGCCGAGCTGGTCGGCCTTCCACGGCCGCCGCGGCTCCAGCGAGTGGGCGGTGACGACGTGGGCGCTGCCGTGCACCAGCTGCGCCAGGTGACCGGCGTGGTTGGCGTACCAGGTGTGCGAGTGCACCAGCTCGGCGTCGACGAGGGCGGCGGCGATCTCCACGTCGGTGCCGACGGCCTGCAGCGCGCCGTTGGCCGACGTCAGGCCGGCCGGCACCCCGTGGCCGGTGGCGTCCGCGCGCGGGCCACCGAAGCAGTGGACGTCGAGCTCCGGCCCCTGCTCGAGCCCGCGGAGCGCGGCGACGAGGTGCTCGACGTGCACCCCGGCCCCTCCGTAGACGTCCGGCGGCCATTCCCGGGTGATCACTCCGACGCGCACGCAGCTCACCCTAGGTGGTGAGCGACCCCGTAGATGGGGCGAACTCCCGGAGGAGCCGTTACGGTCCGTCCATGCGTGGCGGTCCTCGGGTTCTCGGCATCGTGCTGGCAGGTGGTGAGGGGAAGCGGCTCGCCCCGCTGACCCAGGACCGGGCGAAGCCCGCGGTGCCCTTCGGGGGCAACTACCGGCTCATCGACTTCGTGCTCTCCAACCTGGTGAACGCCGACATCCGGCGGATCGCGGTGCTCACCCAGTACAAGAGCCACTCGCTGGACCGGCACATCACCACGGTGTGGCGGATGTCGACGCTGCTGGGCAGCTACATCACCCCGGTGCCGGCGCAGCAGCGGCTCGGCCCGCGCTGGTACACCGGCAGCGCCGACGCGATCTACCAGAGCCTCAACCTGATCTACGACGACCGGCCCGAGATCGTCGTCGTCTTCGGTGCCGACCACGTGTACCGGATGGACCCGGCGCAGATGATCGACCAGCACCTGGCCACCGGCGCCGGCGTCACCGTCGCGGGCCTCCGGGTGCCCCGCCAGGAGGCGACCGCCTTCGGTGTCATCGACGCCGACGAGAACGGCAAGGTGCGCCAGTTCCTGGAGAAGCCGGCCGACCCGCCCGGGATGCCCGGCAGCCCGGAGGAGACCTTCGCCTCGATGGGCAACTACGTGTTCACCACCGACGCGCTGCTCGAGGCGCTGCGGGTCGATGCCGCCGACGAGAACTCGGTGCACGACATGGGCGGGTCGATCATGCCGATGATGGCCGCCGCCGGGGACGCCTACGTGTACGACTTCAGCAGCAACGTCGTGCCCGGGGAGACCGAGCGCGACCACGGCTACTGGCGCGACGTGGGAACGCTGGACGCCTACTACGACTCGCACATGGACCTGGTGTCGGTCAGCCCGATCTTCAACCTCTACAACGAGCGCTGGCCGATCTACACCCTCCCCCCGATGCTGCCGCCGGCGAAGTTCGTGCTCGGCGGCCGCGCGGAGGAGTCGATGGTCAGTGCCGGGGTGATCATCGACGGCGGCTCGGTGCACGGCTCGGTGGTCTCCCCGGGCGTGCGGCTGGAGCGCGGCTCGCGGGTCGAGGGCAGCGTGCTGATGGACGGCGTGCACGTCGGCGAGGGCGCCGTGGTGCGCCGGGCGATCCTGGACAAGAACGTCGTCGTCCCGCCCGGGGCGCGGATCGGCGTCGACCTGGACCGCGACCGCGAGCGCTACCACGTGAGCGCCGGCGGGATCACCGTGCTCGGCAAGGGTGCCCGCGCCATCGGTTGATGAAGGACCTCCCTCCTCCCCACGCTTCGCGGGCTCAGCGCGGGCCCCGGGAGGGAGGCCGTTCCAGCAGCTCACCACTGATCGTGACGCTGCTGCTGGACGACGGCGCGCAGCAGCGGTTCGACCGGTTGCGGGCAGCGCACTTCCCGGCCCACCGCAACCACCTCGGCGCGCACGTGACGCTGTTCCACGCACTGCCGGGTGAGCGGCTCGCCGAGGTGCGCCGGGAGCTGGCCGACGCGGCTGCGCGCCCGCCCTTCGACGTCCGGGTCACCGGGGTGCGGATCCTCGGCCGCGGCGTGGCCTACGACCTGGCGGCCCCGGAGCTCACCGCCCTCCACGGCTGGCTGACCGCGGCGTTCGACGAGGTGCTCACCCGGCAGGACCGGCAGCCGCTGAAGGCGCACGTCACCGTGCAGAACAAGGTGGAGCCGGCGATCGCCCGCGCACTGCACGCGCACCTGGCGGCGGCGTTCACGCCCGAGGCGGTCCGCGCCCGCGGCCTGGGCCTGTGGCACCACCGCGGCGGCCCCTGGGAACCGGACTCCGAGTTCCCCTTCAGCTGCTGAGGGACCCCGTGCCGCGCACCGCCGCAGGCCGGGGGCGGGCCTGCGCCAGGCTCAGTCGCGCTTGGTGGCGACCAGCAGGCCGGCGCCGACGGGCAGGACGGCGCTGGTGAGCGCCTCGTCCTCGCGGATCGTGCGGGCCACCTCCCGCCAGGCGACGGTCTGCTCGTCTCGGGCGGCCCGGTCGGCGATCCGGCCGTCGGCGAGCAGCCCGTGGCAGACCAGCGAGCTCCCGCGGTGCAGCAGGCCGACGAGCCCGGGCAGCTGGCCGGACCACTCCAGCGGGGGGCCGGTGCAGACCACCAGGTCGTAGGCGCCGGGGGACAGTCGGGGGAGCACCTCGCCCGGCGTGCCGAAGATCAGCCGGGTGCGTCCCTGCGGCACCCCGGCGTCGGTGTAGGCCCGCCGCGCGGCGCGGACCTCGGCAGGGTCGGCGTCCAGCGCGGTGAGGACCCCGTCCCGGCGCATGCCCTGCAGCAGCCAGAGCCCGGCCACGCCACCGCCGCTGCCCAGCAGCACCACCGACCGGGCGTCGATCCCGGCCGCGAGCACGGCCAGCGTGGCGCCGACCGCCGGCTCGACCGGCACGGCGGTGCCGAACGCGAGCGCGGACGTCATCGCCCGGTGCCGGGCGGTGGCCACGGCGGGGGTCTCGGCTGCGTAGCCGTCGGCGAAGTCCGCGGGGCTGGTCGGGGACGCTCCGGGAGAGGGCGGTCCGCCGACGCTGGTCACCGCTCGAGCGTAGAGGCGGGGAGCGCGACCGCGCCTGGCCGGGGGCGCAACCTGTCAGCAGCCTGTGCGTCCGGCCGTGCGGGAACACCGCCGTGCCGTTCGGCCGTTGACCCGGTCGTGCGTCTCTCGCGTACCGCCCGCCCGTCCGCCGCCCCCGACCGGCCCACCCCCGCTGGGGAGGTGTCGGTGCCGGCCGTCTGCGATCCTGAGGGCGTGACCGCACCGGACGCCGCCAGCGGCGGCCCCCTGCCCGCGGGCGGTGTCCCCGCCGCCGACGGCTGGGTGGCGCCGACCTGGGAGCAGGTCGTCCGGGACCACTCGGCCCGCGTCTACCGGCTGGCCTACCGCCTCTCGGGCAACCAGCAGGACGCCGAGGACCTCACCCAGGAGACCTTCGTCCGGGTGTTCCGCTCGCTGGCCGACTTCTCCCCGGGCACCTTCGAGGGCTGGCTGCACCGGATCACCACCAACCTGTTCCTGGACATGGTGCGGCGCCGGCAGCGGATCCGCTTCGACGCGCTGCCCGAGGACACCGAGCGGCTGCCGGGTTCGGCGCCCTCGCCCGAGCAGGTCTACGCCGACACCCACCTCGACCCGCAGATCCAGGCGGCGCTGGACGCGCTGTCGCCGGAGTTCCGCGTGGCCGTCGTCCTGTGCGACATCGAGGGTCTGACCTACGAGGAGATCGCGGCGACGCTGGGCATCAAGCTCGGCACCGTGCGCTCCCGCATCCACCGCGGCCGCGTGCAGCTGCGCGAGGCGCTCGCCCACCTCGCCCCCCGTCGTCCGGTGCCCGCCGAGGAGGTCTCGTGAGCATCCCCGAGAGTCACCTCGCCCAGGAGGCGATCGCCGCCCTCGTGGACGGCGAGCTGTCCGGTGGGGCCGCCGGCCGCGCCGCCCGGCACCTGGCCGGCTGTGTGCAGTGCCGGATGGCGGTGGCCGCGCAGCGCGAGGCGAAGACCGCCCTCCAGCGCGACCAGGACGTGGCCGTCCCCGGTGACCTGCTCTCCCGGCTGAACGCCATCCCGTTCACCGCCGAGGTGAGCGGTCTCGGCGGCGGCGGCCTGAGCGCGGGCGGCGGAGGGCTGACCGCCACCGGGTCGGGCGGCTCCTGGGCGATCCCGCTGACCCCGAGCAGCCCGCCGGACCGCTCCGGGTCGGCCAGGTGGCTGCGCCGCGGCATGACCGGTGCCCTGGCCGGGCTCGGCGTGGGCGTCGCGGTGCTCGCCGCGGGGCTGCCCGCCACCGACGACCCGACCCGCCAGGTGCCCCCGCCGGGGTCGCTCGCCGGTGAGGTCCGCGACGTGGTGCCCACCGAGCGCACCGACGTCGTCCCGCCCGTCGTCCGCACTCTCACCGTCGGCTCGACCGCCTCGCTGCCTCCCGGCGGGACGCCCTGACCGAGAGCTCCGGCGGTCCCGACCGGCCCGGTGCCGGCGGTGCGCCGCACGTCCCCGCCGGCGACCGGCCCGAGGAACGCGCCGCCTACGCGCGCCCGGAGGGCACCGCCGGGGCGTTCGCCGACGACCACCCCCGGTTGGCCCCCACCCCGACCGACGCCCCTCCGCCGCCCCCGGCGCAGCAGGCCGCCTTCGGCCGGCCGGGCGACGTGACCGGCTCGTTCGCCGGTGACCGCCCGCAGGCCCCGCCACCCCCGGCCCCGCCCCCGCCGCCGGAGGCCGTGCTGCGGGCCTTCGCGCCGCGCGGCGGCGACCGTGGGCTCGGTGAGCCGCCCGGCGGCCGACCCGGTCCGCGCCGCACCGCGGCCGGCCCGTTCTGGAAGCGGGACGCGGAGAGCGACCCGTGGCGCGACCCGCACGCCCCCGCCGGCCTCGGTGCCCCCGCCGTCTACCCCGCCGAGGTCGACCAGCCCGGCCCGCTGGTGGTCGACGCCCAGGGCCGGCGCAAGGTGCGGCTGCGCGACCTGTCGGTGCGGCTCACCGTGCTGGCGCTGCTCGGCCTGCTCCTGGTCGGCATGGTCGGCGGCACCACCGCCTGGTGGCTGGGCCGCAGCGTCGACGAGCAGCCGCTGCTGTCCCCGGGCACCCAGCTCTCCCAGGTCTCACCCGGCGTCAGCCGGGAGCCCGGGTCGATCTCCGACATCGCCGCCCGGGTCATCCCCGCGGTCGTGTCGGTCGAGGTCCGGCTGGCCAACGCCGGGGCCACCGGCTCCGGCGTGGTCGTCGACGCCGACGAGGGCTACATCGTCACCAACAACCACGTGGTCTCCGGCGCCGCCGACGCCGACGACGCGGAGATCCGCGCGGTGTTCAGCGACGGCAGCGGGTCACCGGCCCGGATCGTCGGCCGCGACCCGGCCAGCGACCTCGCCGTCCTCAAGGTGGAGAAGCCCGGCCTGGTCGCCGCGGCGCTGGGCAGCTCCGACGAGGTCGTCGTCGGCGACGCGGTCGTCGCGATCGGCTCCCCGCTGGGGCTGGCCGGCACGGTGACCAGCGGCATCGTCAGCGCGCTGGACCGCCCGGTCCGGCTGTCCGGTGAGGGCAGCGACACCAACGCGGTCATCAGCGCCGTGCAGACCGACGCCCCGATCAACCCGGGCAACTCCGGTGGCGCGCTGGTCGACGCCAGCGGCGCGGTGATCGGCATCAACACCGCGATCGCCGCCGTCGGCGGCAACGGCACCACCGGCGGGTCGATCGGCCTCGGCTTCGCCATCCCGATGGACACCGTGCGCGACATCGCCGAGCAGCTGATCACCACCGGGTCGGCGGTGCACGCCACGCTCGGGGTGAACGCCCGCTCCGTCACCGACGGCACCCGCGACGGTGCGCTGGTGGTGAACGTCGAGCCGGGCGGTCCCGCCGCCGAGGCAGGTATCGAGGAGCAGGACGTCGTCATCGCCGTGGACGGCGAGCCGGTGGGCAGCTCCGAGGAGCTCGTCGTCGCCGTCGACGCCCACGAGCCCGGCGACACGATCACCGTCGAGGTGGTCCGCGGCGGCAGCTCGCGGGAGCTGCAGGCCACGCTCGCCGCAGCCTGACCCGCCCCGTCCCGGGCGGCCGGACACCGATCGTTCAGGCGGCGCTCGACTGGCTGACAGCTGGCGCACCTACGCTGGACACGGCCGCGGCGCGCGGTCGGTCAGCGAGGAGGAACGGTGTTCGACTCGATCGGCTGGGGCGAGATCATCGTCCTGGCGCTGGCCGCGCTGTTCATCTTCGGCCCCGAGCGGCTGCCCGGGCTGGCCAAGGACGCGGCCAGCGGGTTGAAGAAGGCCCGTTCGGCGCTCACCGGGATGCGCGGCCAGCTGCACGACAGCCTGGGCGACGACTTCGACTCCCTGCGCGACATCGACCTGCGCCAGTACCACCCCAAGACGTTCATCCGGCAACAACTGCTCGCCGACGACGACGAGCCCGTCGCGCAACGGGGGAGCGCCACCGGCAGCACCGGCCTCGCCGCCGCCGCGGCGGCCGGCGCCACCCGCCCCTCCCAGGTCGGCCGCAGCCGGGACTCCTCCGTCCCGCCGCCGTTCGACTCCGACGCCACCTGACACGCGGGCAGACCTGGGCACTTCGGCTGTTGAGGAGGGGACTCCGCCGGCCGCCACCTGTCCCGCGGACAGTCGTGGGGGGGGGGGGGGGGGGGGGGGGGGGGGGGGGGGGGGGGGGGGGGGGGGGGGGGGGGGGGGGGGGGGGGGGGGGGGGGGGGGGG
>NZ_JBJGZY010000064.1:0-8178 GCF_054050755.1 Modestobacter sp. SYSU DS0511 | reverse complement strand
TGGCGGCGGAGGTGTGCCAGTCGTAGGCGTCGAGGATCAGCTCGGCCTCTCGCGTGGCAGCCCGCTGACCACGCGAGAGGCCGGCCCCCCGCTCGGGGGACCGGCTTCTCGACGTCGATCAGGTCAGCGGTTGACCGGGGTCAACCCCAGCGACATCCCCGACAGGCCGCGGGAACGGGCGGTGAGCCCGTCGGCGATCGCGGTCAGCGCCTGCGCTGCGGGGGCGTCGGGCTCGGCCAGCACGATCGGCGCACCGGCGTCGCCGGCCTCGCGCAGCCGGGTGTCCAGCGGCACCTGACCCAGCAGCGGCACCCGCGCGCCGAGGGTCTTGGTGAGCGCGTCGGAGACGGCCTCGCCGCCACCGGAGCCGAACACCTCCATGCGGGAACCGTCGGGCAGCTCCAGCCAGGACATGTTCTCGATGACACCGACCACCTGCTGGTGGGTCTGCGTGGCGATCGCGCCGGCGCGCTCGGCCACCTCGGCGGCGGCCTGCTGCGGGGTGGTCACCACGAGGATCTCGGCGTTGGGCAGCAGCTGGGCGATGGAGATCGCGACGTCGCCGGTGCCGGGCGGCAGGTCGAGCAGCAGGACGTCGAGGTCGCCCCACCACACGTCGGCGAGGAACTGCTGCAGCGCGCGGTGCAGCATCGGGCCACGCCACACCACGGGGGTGTTGCCCGGGGTGAACATGCCGATCGAGATGACCTTCACGCCCAGCGCCTGCGGCGGCATGATCATGTTGTCGACCTGGGTGGGCTTGTCGTCGACGCCCAGCATGCGCGGCACCGAGTGGCCGTAGATGTCGGCGTCGACGACGCCGACCGACAGGCCCTTCTTCGCCATCGCGGCGGCCAGGTTGACCGTGACGCTGGACTTGCCCACCCCGCCCTTGCCGGAGGCGACCGCGTAGACGCGGGTCAGCGAGCCGGGCTGGGCGAAGGGGATGACCGGGTCGGCGGCGTCGGTGCCGCGCACGGTCTTGCGCAGCTCGGCGCGCTGCTCGTCACTCATCACGTCCAGGCCGACCTGGACGCCGGTGACGCCGGGGACGGCGCCGACGGCCTGGGTGACCCGGCTGGTGATGGTCTCGCGCATCGGGCAGCCGGCCACGGTCAGGTAGACCTCGACGCGCACCGCGCCCGGGTCGCCGCCGACGCCGATCTGCACGTCCTTGACCATGCCGAGCTCGGGCAGCGGACGGTTGATCTCCGGGTCCTGGACGGTCGCGAGGGCCGCGTTCACGGCGTCGAGCGCCGGCGAGCCGGTCAGCGTGTCGGACATGCGGGGGGAGTCTCCTTCGACGGGGAGCCCACGGGTGCCGGGCCCCGACCTGCGGGAACCCACGCGCGGGCGGTCTCCACTGTACGGCGACTCGGGGGGCCACCCGGGCGGCGGAGGTGTGATCCGGGGCGTTCCCCGGCGGTCACTAGGGTGCGCTGCGTGCCCCGCTCCGCCCGGTCCGCCCGGTCTGCCCGGTCCGCGACCCTGCGGGACGCCGTCGGGCTGGGCGCCGCCGTCGGGCTCTACGGGGTGGCGTTCGGCGCCGCGGCGGCCGGCGCGGGGCTGGACACTTGGCAGGCGCTGACCATGTCCGCGCTGATGTTCACCGGCGCCTCGCAGTTCGCGCTGGTCGGCGTCGTGGGCGCCGGTGGGGGAGCGTTCGCCGCCGTCGGCAGCGCCCTGCTGCTCGGCACCCGCAACACCGTCTACGGCGTGCGGCTGGCGCCGCTGCTCGCGCCCCGTGGGTGGTGGCGGCGGGCCGGCGCGGCGCACTGGGTGATCGACGAGACGACGGCGATGGCGGTCGCCGCCCCTGACCGGGAGCTGGGCCGGCTGGCCTTCTGGTCCACCGGGGCCACCCTCTACCTCGGCTGGAACCTGACCACGGTGGTCGGCTCGATGGGTGCTGCCGCCCTGGGGGGCGCCGCGCAGGCGGCGCTGGACTCGATCGTGCCGGCTGCCTTCCTCGCGCTGCTGTGGCCGCGGCTGCGGAGCAGTGCACGCGAGCCGTGGGTGCAGCGCCGGGTCGCCCTGGCCGGGGCAGTGGTGGCCCTGGCGCTCACCCCGGTCGTGCCCGTCGGGGCGCAGGTGGTGCTGGCGGTGGTCGCGGTCGCGCTGGTGGGCCGGCCGCGGCGGACGCGGGAGGCGGCGGCGTGAGCAGCGGAACGCTCTGGACGGTCGTGCTGGTCGCCTCGGTCGGCTGCTACCTGCTCAAGCTCGCCGGGCTGTCGGTGCCGGCCGCCTGGGTGGAGCAGCCGTGGGTCACCCGGATCGTCGAGTTCGTGCCGGCCGCGCTGCTCGCCGCGCTGGTGGCAGTGCAGGCGGCCACGTCGGGCTCGGCGCTGGTGCTCGACGGGCGGCTGGTCGGGCTGGCCGTGGCCTCTCTGGCGCTGGCCCTACGGGCGCCGTTCATCGTGGTCCTGGTGCTCGCCGGCGCTGCGGGCGCGCTGGTGCACGTCCTCACCGGTTGACCCGGCGCGGCTGCCGCCCGGCCGCGGCGCGCCCCGGCACCATCGCCGGGTGACGACGACGGCGACGGGGACCCGCACGGAGGCGGCGCGGCTGCTGGGCTGTGCGGGGATGGGGCTGCTCGCCGGGATGCTGGCCAAGGCGGGTGACGAGTCGGGCTGGCGGTGGGCCGCCGACCTGGGCACCTACCCGGCGGCCTGGGTGCTCGCGGTGGCGCTGATCGGCTGGCTGGCGCCCTCGGTGCGCACCGCCGCCGTCCGGGCCGGCGTCTTCTTCGCCGCGATGACCGTCGCCTACTACGCCTGGGCGGCGCTGGTGCTGGACTTCGGCTGGTCGCCGCGGCTGCTCGTCGCCTGGCTGCTGCTGTCGGCGACCGCCGTCCCGGCCACCGGCGCCGTGGTGCGCTGGGCGACCCGCCGGTCCGGCTGGCTGCCGGGGGCGCTGCTCGGCGTGCCCGCGGGGCTGGTGCTCGGCAGCGGAGCGGCCCGCCAGCTCTGGCTGACCTGGGTGCAGCCGGGCCTCGTGCTGCCCGGCCGGCCGGTGCAGGTGGCCGCCGAGCTGGTCACCGCCCTGGTGCTGGTGGCGGTGCTCCCCGCCGACCACCGCACGCGGGCGTGGGCCGCCGTCCTCGCGGTGCCGGCGCTGCTCGTGGCGACCGACGTGCTCGACCTGCTGCACCGGGTGGTGTGAGGTGGCGGGCGTGCTCGTCGTGGTCGGTGGTCTGCCCGGGGTGGGCAAGACGACGGTCGCCCGGTCGGTCGCGGCGGCCCTGCCCGCCGCGCACCTGCGGATCGACGCCTTCGAGCTGGCGTTGGTCCGGCAGGAGCTGGTCGCCGGCCCGGACGACGTCGGCGCGCACGGCTACGCCCTGGCGCTGGCCGCCGCCGACACCTGCCTGACCGCCGGCACCGCCGTCGTCGTCGACGCGGTCTTCGACGTCGCCGCGGCCCGCCGGCCGTTCCGCGAGCTGGCCGCCCGGCACGGCGCACCCGTGCACTGGCTGCGGCTGATCTGCACCGACCGGGCCGAGCACCGCAGGCGGATCGAGGCGCGCACCGCCGACCTGCCCGGGCACACCGTGCCGACGTGGGCGCAGGTGCAGGACCGGCGCATCGACCAGTGGCACGAACGGCACACCGTCGTCGACACGGCCGGCGGCGACCCGGTCGCCGCGGTGCTCGCCGCCGTCGGGGGCTGAGCACGGACCGAGGGCTCAGCCGACCGGGTCGGCGCTCGCCTCGCGGCGCTTCTTGTCCTTCTTCTCCCGCTTCCGGTCGTCGGCGTCGTCGGGCACCAGGCGGTTCAGCTCGCCGCGGATGAAGTCGCGGGTGGCCAGCTCGCCGATCGACACCCGCAGCGAGGCGAGCTCGCGCGCCAGGTACTCGGTGTCGGCCCGGTTCTGCGCGGCGCGCGCCCGGTCCTCCTCGGCCTGCACCCGGTCGCGGTCGGCCTGCCGGTTCTGCGCCAGCAGGATCAGCGGCGCGGCGTACGCGGCCTGGGTGGAGAAGGCCAGGTTGAGCAGGATGAACGGGTAGGGGTCCCAGCGCAGGTTCACCGCGGTCACGTTCAGTGCGATCCAGACGATCACGATGATCGTCTGGACGGCGAGGAACCGGCCGGTGCCCAGGAACCGGGCGATGCCCTCGGCGAACTTGCCGACCGCGTCGGGGTCCAGCCGCAGGAAGCTGCCCAGGGTGCGCGCGCCGCGCGGCTGGTCCAGGCGCAGGTCGGCCCGGCGGTCGGCGGACTCAGCCACGGCGGGACCGCTCGCGCCAGTCCTCGGGCAGCAGGTGGTCCAGCACGTCGTCGACGCTGACCGCGCCGACCAGGTGGCCCTGCGCGTCGACCACCGGCGCGGCCACCAGGTTGTAGGTGGCGAAGTACCGGGTGACCTCGGCCAGCGGCGCCTCCGGGCGCAGCGGGTCCATGTCATCGAGCGCGCCACTGACCAGCGCGGACGGCGGTTCGCGCAGCAGTCGCTGGATGTGCGCCAGGCCCAGGTACCGGCCGGTGGGGGTGGCCGACGGCGGCCGGCAGACGTAGACCTGGCTGGCCAGCGCCGGGCTGAGCTCGCGCACCCGCACCCGGGCGAGCGCCTCGGCGACCGTGGCGTCGGGGGAGAGGATGACCGGCTCGCTGGTCATGATGCCGCCGGCGGTGTCCTCGGAGTACTTCAGCAGCTGCCGGACCGGCTCCGCCTCGTCGGGCGCCATCAGCTCCAGCAGCCGGTCGCGGTCGACGTTGGAGAGCTCGGCGAGCAGGTCGGCGGCGTCGTCGGGGTCCATCTCCTCCAGGACGTCGGCCGCCCGGCCCTCGTGGAGGGTGCCCAGGATGGTGATCTGCTCGGACTCGGGCAGCTCGCCGAGCACGTCGGCCAGCCGCTGGTCGTCCATCGCCTCGGCCACCTCGTGCCGCCGCTTGATCGGCAGGTCCTGCAGCGCGTGCGCGACGTCGGCGGCGTTGAGCTCGCGGTAGGTGGCGATGAGCGTCTCCGCGCTCTGCCCGGTCTCCGGCAGCGACAGCCCGCCCACCTCGTCCCAGGCCAGCTGCTGCAGCTGACCGCGGCGGCCCAGCCGGCCGGGCTCCTGCACCGCCAGCCGGGACACCACCCAGTCGCCGGTGCGGGTCTGCTCGATCGCGGCGTCGACGACGGTCGCCGGGCGGCCGGACTCGTCGATCGTGACCCGCCGGTCCAGCAGCTCACCGAGCACCAGGGTCTCCCCGGCCCGCTGCTCGAAGCGCTTGAGGTTGACGGTGCCGGAGGCGAGGGTCACCGAGGAGGCGTCCAGCCCGGTGACCCGGCCCATCGGGCAGAAGATCCGGCGCCGGGCGACGACCTCGACGATCAGCCCGAGCACCCGTGGGGCGGCGCTGCCCACCCGCAGCGCGACCAGCACGTCGCGCACCTTGCCGACCCGGTCGCCGTTGGGGTCGAAGACGGTCAACCCGGCGATCCGGGAGACGTACGCCCTCGTCACCGTCGTCACGGAGGGAGGCTACCGTCGCGCGGGTGAGCACCCTGCCAACTGAGGGACTGGCACCTGATCGTCTGGCCTACGAGGTGGTCGACGTGTTCGCCCCGCGCGCCTACGCGGGCAACCCGCTCGCCGTCGTCTTCGACGCCGACGGGCTGACCACCGAGCAGTGCCAGGCGCTGGCCTTCGAGTTCCACCTGTCGGAGACGTCGTTCCTGTGCGCCCCCACGCCGGGGTCGGGCGCCGACTACCGGGTGCGGATCTTCACCCCGTTCGCCGAGCTGCCCTTCGCCGGGCACCCCAGCGTCGGCGCCGCGCACACGCTGGTGCGCACCGGCCGGCTCCCGGCCGGGCGGCTGCAGCAGGAGTGCGCCGTGGGCGTGCTCGACCTGACGGTCGACGGCGAGGGCGCCACCCTGGGCGGCGGCGAGCCCACGCTCGTCGACGCCCCGGAACCGGCGGCGGTCGCCCGCGCGCTCGGGCTGACCGCCGACGACCTGGCCGGCCTGCCCGCGCACGTCGCCGGCTGCGGGTTGCCCTTCACCTACCTCGCCGTCCGGCCCGACGCCGTCGACCGGGCCCGGCCCGACCAGGGGGCGCTGGACCTGCTGGGCGTCGGCGAGGGCGTCTCGGTGCTCAGCTGGGACGCCGGCTCCGCGACCGCCTACACCCGGGTGTTCGCCGGTGACCTGCGCTGGGGCGAGGACCCGGCGACCGGCTCCGCCGCGCTGGGCACCGGCGTGTGGCTCGCCGCCGCCGGGCTGGTGCCGGCCGAGGGGACGGCGCGGTACACGATCCGCCAGGGTGAGCAGCTCGGCCGCCCGTCGGTGCTGGAGTGCACGGTCACCACCGCCGGTGGGCGGGCCACCGCGGCCACCGTCGCCGGCGCCGTCGTCCCGATCGCGACCGGCACCATCCGAGTACCGGGATGAGCACGGCCGCTCCCACGGCACCGGCGTGGGCGGTCACCCGGCCCGGCGGGCGGGACGCGGCGCTGATGGCGGTCGCGGTGGTCGGCGTCTCCTTCTCCGGGCCGCTGACCGCGCTGGTGGCCACCTCGTTCCTGGCGATCGCGTTCTGGCGCACCGCCGCCGGGGCGGTGCTGCTGGTGCCGCTGCTCGTGCGCGACCGCGGGGCGCTGGCCGGGCTGCGGGTGCGCCAGCTGGGCAGCTCGGTGGTCGCCGGGCTGTTCCTCGCCGCGCACTTCGCCGCCTGGCTGCCCAGCCTGTCGATGACCACGGTCGCCGCCTCGACCGCGCTGGTGACCACCACGCCGATCTGGACGGCGCTGGCCGCCCGGGTCTCCGGTGTCCACCTGCCCCCGCAGGTGTGGTGGGGGCTGGGCCTGGCGGTGTTCGGCGCGGCGCTGATCGCCGGGGTCGACGTCACCGTCTCCTGGACGGCGCTGGCCGGCGACGGGCTGGCGCTGCTCGGGGCGATCTGCGCCGGCGGGTACATGCTCGCCGGCGCGCGGGCCCGCACCCGGTTGACCACCTCGGCCTACGCCGTCACCTGCTACTCCACCTGCGCGCTGGCCCTCGCCGTCGCCGCGCTGGTCGCCGGGGTGCCGCTGGTCGGGTTCAGCGCCCGCGACTGGTGGCTGATCGTCGCGATCACCGTCTGCGCGCAGCTGCTCGGGCACACGATCCTCAACGAGGTGCTCTCCACGGTCGGCCCGACGGTGGTCGGCCTGGCGATCCTGCTGGAGGTGCCCGGCGCGCTGCTGGTCGCGCTGGTGCTGCTGCAGCAGGCGCCGCCGCTGCTCGCGCTGCCGGGGATGCTCGCCGTCGTCGTCGGGGTCGCCCTGGTGGTGCGGGCCGGCCGCCCGGCGACGGTGACCGAACCGGTCACCTGAGGAGGGACCACCTCGCTACTGTCCGGTCCCGACACCGTCGTCGGCAGGAAGGAGGCGCCGTGGCCGAGCTGCGCTCCCGTCGTTCCAACCTGGCTGTCCCCGGCAGCAACCCCCGGTTCCTGGAGAAGGCCAAGGGGCTGCCCGCCGACCAGGTCTTCCTGGACCTGGAGGACGCCTGCGCGCCGCTGGCCAAGCCCGGTGCCCGCAGGAACGTCGTCGCCGCGCTGAACGAGGGCGGCTGGGGTGAGCAGGTCCGCGTCGTCCGGGTCAACGACTGGACGACGGAGTGGACCTACCGCGACGTCATCGAGGTGGTCGAGGGCGCCGGGGCGAACCTGGACTGCCTGATGCTGCCCAAGGTCGTCGACGCCGCGCAGGTCCGGGCGCTGGACCTGCTGCTCACCCAGGTCGAGCGGGCCAACGGCCTGCCGGTGGGGCGGATCGGCATCGAGGTCCAGATCGAGTCCGCCCAGGGCCTGCGTGAGATCCACGCGATCGCCGCCGCCAGCCCCCGCGTCGAGACGCTCGTCCTCGGCCCGGCCGACCTGATGGCCAGCCTCAACATGAAGACGCTGGCGGTCGGCGCGCTGCACCCGGACTACCCGGGCGACCCCTTCCACTCCGTGCTGATGACGATCCTGGTGGCCGCGCGCGCCGCCGGGGTGCAGGCCATCGACGGGCCGTTCCTGCAGGTGCGCGACGTCGACGGGTTCCGCGCGGTGGCCAGGCGCTCGGCGGTGCTCGGCTTCGACGGCAAGTGGGTGCTGCACCCGGGCCAGATAGAGGCCGCCAACGAGGTCTACGCGCCCTCGCAGGAGGACTACGACCACGCCGAGCTGATCCTCGACGCCTACGACTGGCACACCTCCGCCGCCG
>NZ_JBJGZY010000063.1:0-15024 GCF_054050755.1 Modestobacter sp. SYSU DS0511 | reverse complement strand
GCTCCTGGCTCACGTCCGGAGCTGAGCCAGGAGCACGCACGGTGAGCCCGGACGCGCGGAGCGGAGGGCGGTCAGCCGGCCAGCAACCGGGGCAGGGCCTCGCTGATCGGCTCCCGGACGACGAGGTCGGCCAGGCCGTCGTAGGGCGTCGGCTGGGCGTTGACGATCACGACCCGGGCGCCGTGCGCGGCGGCCACCTCCACCAGCCCGGCCGCCGGGTGGACGCCGAGCGACGTGCCCACGGCCAGGAAGAGGTCGCAGTCCGCCGCGGCCTGCGCCGCGGCGTCGAGGACCGCGGCGTCCAGGGGCTCACCGAAGTAGACCGTGGCGGTCTTGAGCACGCCTCCGCACCGCGGGCAGGCCGGGTCGGCCTCGCCGGCATCGACCCGGGCGAGGACCACCGTCGTCGGCGTGCGCGCGCCGCAGGCGGTGCAGACCACCTCGTGGACCGTGCCGTGCAGCTCCACCACGTCGGTGGACCCGGCGGCCTGGTGGAGCCCGTCGATGTTCTGCGTGAGCAGCGCACGCAGCCGGCCCCGACCCGCCAGGCCGACGAGCGCGTCGTGCCCCGCGTTCGGGGAGACCTCCGCCGTCGCCAGCTCCCGGCGCAGCTGCCAGGAGCGGCGGCGGATGTCCGGGTCGCGCAGGTAGTACGAGAGCGTGACCAGCTTCTCCGCCTCGGGATCCCGCGTCCAGACGCCGCCGGGCCCCCGGTAGTCGGGGATGCCGCTGTCGGTGGAGATGCCGGCACCGGTCAGCACGCACACCCGCCGCGCGTCGGTCAGCCAGTCCGGGAGGGGTTCGGGCACGGTCACGCCGTCCCACGGTAGGAGCCCGCTCGACCGGCCACCACGCGGCGAAGCCCTCACCGAGGGTGAGGGAAGGGTGGCCTTGCTCCGCATCCGCGGCGATGGCCTGGGAAGATGACGGGTGGCACATCGAGGCGCAGTACAACGCGCGCAGGACCAGCGAGGGTGAGGCGCAAGCAGTGGCAGCCAGCAAGGACAGCTTCGGGGCCCGCTCGACACTCGACGTCGACGGCACCGAGTACGACATCTTCCGGCTCGACGCGGTGGAGGGCAGCGAGAAGCTGCCTTTCAGCCTGAAGGTCCTGCTGGAGAACCTCCTCCGCACCGAGGACGGCGCGAACATCACCGCCGACCACATCCGTGCCCTGGCCAACTGGGACCCGAACGCGGAGCCCGACCAGGAGATCCAGTTCACCCCGGCCCGCGTGGTGATGCAGGACTTCACCGGCGTCCCCTGCATCGTCGACCTCGCCACCATGCGCGAGGCGATGGCCGACCTCGGGGGCGACCCGCAGAAGATCAACCCGCTCGCCCCCGCCGAGCTGGTCATCGACCACTCCGTCATCGCCGACGTCTTCGGCACCCCGGAGTCCTTCGAGCGCAACGTCGAGATCGAGTACCAGCGCAACGGCGAGCGCTACCAGTTCCTCCGCTGGGGCCAGGGTGCCTTGGACGACTTCAAGGTCGTCCCCCCGGGCACCGGCATCGTGCACCAGGTCAACATCGAGCACCTGGCCCGCGTCGTCTTCCCCCGCCCCGAGGGTGACCGCGTCGTCGCCTACCCGGACACCTGCGTGGGCACCGACAGCCACACCACCATGGTCAACGGCCTGGGCGTGCTCGGCTGGGGCGTCGGTGGCATCGAGGCCGAGGCGGCCATGCTCGGCCAGCCCGTGTCGATGCTCATCCCCCGCGTGGTCGGCTTCAAGCTGACCGGCGAGCTGCCCGACGGCGCGACCGCCACCGACCTGGTGCTCACCATCACCGAGATGCTGCGCCAGCACGGCGTGGTCGGGAAGTTCGTCGAGTTCTACGGCGCCGGCGTCTCCGCCGTCCCGCTGGCCAACCGGGCCACGATCGGCAACATGAGCCCGGAGTTCGGCTCGACCGCGGCGATCTTCCCGATCGACGGCGAGACGATCACCTACCTGAAGCTGACCGGCCGCTCGGCCGAGCAGATCGCGCTGGTCGAGGCCTACGCCAAGGCCCAGGGCCTGTGGCACGACGACACCCGCGAGCCGGCCTTCTCCGAGTACCTGGAGCTGGACCTGGCCACCGTGGTCCCCTCCATCGCCGGCCCGAAGCGCCCGCAGGACCGGGTCGCGATGACCGACGCCAAGCAGGCGTGGCGCGAGGCGCTGCCGGCCTACGTCGCCGACGACGAGGTGGGCGGCGAGGACCGCAAGCCGGGTGTCCCGTCCAACGAGAAGCCCTACGGCGTGGTCTCCCCCGCCGACGAGGCCTCGGCCGAGTCGTTCCCGGCCAGCGACCCGCCGGCCCCGGGGTCGGAGAGCACCGAGCAGGGCAAGCCGCACCCGTTCGTGCACGGCGACGTCCTCCCCGATCGGCCGAACAAGCCGACCAAGGTCGTGATGGAGGACGGCACCGAGACCTTCGTCGACCACGGGCACGTGGTGATCGCCGCGATCACCTCCTGCACCAACACCTCGAACCCGTCGGTCATGATCGGCGCCGCGCTGCTGGCCAAGAAGGCCGTCGAGCTCGGCCTGACCAGCAAGCCGTGGGTGAAGACCACGCTGGCGCCGGGGTCGAAGGTCGTCACCGACTACTACGAGAAGGCCCAGCTCACCCCGTACCTGGAGAAGCTCGGCTTCTACCTGGTCGGCTACGGCTGCACCACCTGCATCGGCAACTCCGGTCCGCTGCCGGAGCCGGTCAGCAAGGCGGTCAACGAGGCCGACCTCGCCGTCGTCTCGGTGCTCTCGGGCAACCGCAACTTCGAGGGCCGGATCAACCCCGACGTCAAGATGAACTACCTGGCGTCCCCGCCGCTGGTGATCGCCTACGCGCTCGCCGGGACGATGGACCTGGACCTGACGACGGAGCCGCTGGGCAAGGGCACCGACGGGCAGGACGTCTACCTGCGCGACATCTGGCCCTCCCCGCACGAGGTGCAGCGGGTCATCGACGAGGCGGTCTCGGCCGAGCAGTTCGGTGACAGCTACCAGGACGTGTTCGCCGGCACCGAGCAGTGGCAGAACCTGCCCACGCCGACCGGCGACACCTTCGCCTGGGACCCGGAGAGCACCTACGTCCGGAAGCCCCCGTACTTCGACGGCATGCCGGCCGAGCCGACCCCGGTGCAGGACATCACCGGTGCCCGCACCCTCGCCGTCCTCGGCGACTCGGTGACCACCGACCACATCTCGCCGGCCGGCTCCATCAAGGCCGACTCGCCGGCGGGCCGGTACCTGCAGGAGCACGGCATCGAGCGCCGCGACTTCAACTCCTACGGGTCCCGCCGCGGCAACCACGAGGTGATGATCCGCGGCACCTTCGCCAACATCCGGCTGCGCAACCAGCTGGTGCCGGGCACCGAGGGTGGCGTCACCAAGAACCACCTGACCGGCGAGACGACGTCGATCTACGACGCCTCCCAGGCCTACCAGGCGCAGGGCATCCCGCTGGTCGTGCTCGCCGGCAAGGAGTACGGCTCCGGCTCGTCGCGCGACTGGGCGGCCAAGGGGACGGCGCTGCTGGGCGTCAAGGCGGTCATCGCCGAGAGCTACGAGCGCATCCACCGGTCGAACCTGATCGGCATGGGCGTGCTGCCGCTGCAGTTCCCGGAGGGCCAGAACCGGGAGTCGCTCGGCCTGACCGGCGACGAGGAGTTCACCATCACCGGGATCACCGAGCTGAACGACGGCTCGATCCCGCGCACCGTCAAGGTCAAGGCCGGCGACGTCGAGTTCGACGCCCGCGTGCGGATCGACACCCCCGGTGAGGCGAACTACTACCGCAACGGCGGGATCATGCAGTACGTCCTCCGGTCGCTGCGCAACGCCTGACCGACCGGGGCTGACCTCGTCATGGACCTGGGGCTGGGCGGTCGCGGGATCCTGCTCACCGGCGCGAGCCGGGGGCTGGGGTTCGCGACCGCCCGGGCCCTGGTCGACGACGGCGCCCGGGTGCTGATCTCCTCCCGCGGCGCCGACTCCGTGGACGCCGCCGTCTCCTCCCTGGGTGGAGGGCCGGCGGCGTTCGGCGTCCCGGCCGACCTGGCCGGGCCCGACGCCGCCGAGGCGCTGGTCGGCGCGGCGCTGGACCGACTGGGCCGGGTCGACGGCGCACTCATCTCGGTGGGCGGGCCGGCGCCGGGCTCGGTGCTGGAGGTCGGCGAGGACGCCTGGCGCACGGGGGTGGAGAGCGTGCTGCTCGGGCCGCTGCGGCTGGTCCGGGCGCTGGTGCCGCACCTGGCCGAGGGCGCGGCGATCGGTTTCGTGCTGTCGACGTCGGTGCGCCAGCCGATCGGCCACCTGGCGATCTCCAACAGCCTGCGGCCAGGGCTGGCGATGACCGCGAAGGCGCTCGCCGACGAGCTCGGCCCACGTGGGATCCGGGTGTTCGGCCTGCTGCCGGGCACCATCGCGACCGACCGGGTCACCGAGATCGAGGCCGCCTCCGGCGACCCCGCGGCGGCCCGGGCCCGCACGCAGGCCGCGATCCCGCTGCGCCGGGTGGGACGGCCGGAGGAGTTCGGCCGGGTCGCCGCCTTCGCCCTCTCCCCCGCCGCCTCCTACGTCACCGGCACGATGATCGCCGTCGACGGCGGCGTGACCCGCGCACTCTGAGCGCGATTGCGCCATGAAGCACCCATCCGACCCCCCGGAGAGGTACATGAGCGCGCACTCGCAGCCAGTACTCGTCGCCTGCGCGCACGGCACCCGCAACCCCACCGGTCGACGGCTGATCGCCGAGCTGGCCCTGGCGGCCCGGGGGCAGCGACCGGGCATCCGGACGACCGCGGCGTTCGTCGACGTGCAGCCGCCCACCGTCGTCGACGTGGTGCGCGGGCTGGCCGACGACGGCACCCCGGCGATCGTCGTCCCGCTGCTGCTGTCCGGCGGCTACCACGTGCACGTGGACATCGCCGGCGCGGTCGAGGCGCACCCGCAGGCGGTCGCGGCCCGGCCCCTCGGCCCGGACCCCCGACTCGCCGCCGTCCTCACCGACCGGCTGCGCGAGGCCGGCACCGACCCGGGTGACCCGCTGACGGCGATCGTGCTGGCCGCGGCCGGATCCAGCGACCCGCGCTCGGTGGCCGACGTGGAGAGCACCGCCGACCTGCTGCAGCGCGACTGGGCGGGGCCGGTGACCACCGGCTACGGCTCGGCGGCGAAGCCGACCGTCCCCGACGCGGTGACCGCGGCCCGGGCGGCCGGCGCAGAGCGGGTGGTCGTCGCGGCCTACCTGCTGGCCCCCGGCCACTTCCACGACAAGCTCCAGGGGGCCGGGGCCGATTGCGTCACGGCACCATTGCTGCCCGACGAGCGGATCGCCGCGGTGCTGCTCGACCGCTACGACGCGGCGCTCACCCCGGCCTGAGCGTTCAGCGCAGCGCGAGCACCAGGCAGACGACGGCCAGCGCCAGCGCGACCGGGGTCATCACCAGCCGCTCCGGTCGGCTCCGCGACGCGGCGTTCATCAACACGCCCAGGGTGAAGTACCCCGTGAGGACCCAGATGCCGACGTCGGCCAGGGAGCGCGGGACCACCTCAAGGGCGCCGGCCGCCTGCAGCAGGACGAGGGCGATCACCCCGTAGAGCACGATCGACACCGCGCTGCCGATCCGCAGTCCCGTCGGCAGGACCACGTGCTGGCCACCCCACGCGAACCGGCCCAGCGGCGCCCCGGCGACGAGGGCGACCTGGAAGACCGCCAGCGCGGCCAGCAGGAGAACGCCGACAACGGCGGCGACCATGATCACGCGCGCAGGCTAGCGGTTCACGCTCACCGCCGGGGTGTCTCAGGCCTGCCAGCCCAGGAGCGCGCTGCCCACCACGAGCCAGACGACGAGCAACGCGGCGGCGGCGAGCGGGGCCAGCGGCGTCCACCAGGACCGGGCAGCAGCCAGCCGGATCAGCCACGCCGCAAGCACCAGCCAGAGCAGCCAGAGCGGCAGCAGCGCGTACAGCGGGACCGCCAGACCACTGGTCAGGTAGAAGTAGCCGACCGTCAGGTGCGCGGCCCCGGACAGGACCGCGAGCAACAGACTCCCGGCGGCCCGTGCGGTGTCGGTCTGCACGCGCCGAGTATGGCCCTGGCCTGGCGGAACGGTCAGTCGCCGGTGGCGACCGGCCGGGCGGCGTCGTTCGACCACTGCGACCACGAGCCCGGCCACAGCGCCGCCTCGACGCCGGCCGAGGCCAGCGCGGCCACCTCGTGCGCGGCGGTGATGCCGGATCCGCAGTAGACGCCGACCCGGGCGCCCGGCGTGACGCCGAGCCGTGCGAACCGCTCCTTCAGTACAGCGGCTGCAACGAACCGGCCGTCGTCCCCGACGTTCTCGGTCGTGGGCGCGCTGACCGCACCGGGCACGTGGCCCGCGCGCGGATCGATGGGCTCGACCTCGCCGCGGAAGCGCTCGCCGGCTCGGGCGTCCAGCAGGACTCCCTCGCCCGGCAGGGCCGCCGCCTCGTCGATGGTGAGCACCGGCATCCCGCCGCCGGCGAGGGTGACGTCCCCGGGCGCCGGCACGACGTCGCCGGCCTCCACCGGGTTGCCGGCCGCGGTCCAGGCCGCCAGCCCACCGTCCAGGATGGTCACGTCGGCCAGCCCTCCCCAGCGCAGCAGCCACCAGGCCCGGGCGGCCGCCAGGCCTGGTCCGGCGTCGTAGACGACCACCCGCGAGCCGCCGGAGATCCCCCACCGCCGCGCGGCTGACTGCAGCGACTGCACCGACGGCAGCGGGTGTCGGCCGCCCTCGGGCGACGGCGGCCCGGAGAGCTCGGTGTCGAGGTCGACGAAGACCGCACCCGGCAGATGACCGGCCAGGTACTCGTCGCGGCCGGTGTCCGATCCCAGCTGCCAGCGCACGTCGAGCAGCACCGGCGCCGGATCGTGCAGGAGGCCGGCGCCCGACGTCAGCACCGTCACGCGGAGCCCCCCTGCCGGGCCGCCTCCAGCTCCGCGGTGAGGGCGGCGATCACGTCGGCGCGGCCGCCGTACCGAGCCGGGGTGCTCTGCAGGACGGCGATCCGCCAGCGGCCGTGCTCCTCGGCGGCGACCAGGGAGTGCACGGTGTGCAGCGACGGCTCCAGCGCCTGGGCGCCGGGCGGCACCATGCCCGCGACCGCGTACAGCACCGCCATGTGGTCACCGAGCGGGCGCAGCGAGCGGACGATGCCGACGAACGTCGGGGTGGCCCGTTCGGCGAACAGCCGCCGCATGTCCGACGCGATCTGCAGCCGGCCGCTGTGGATCGTGCCGTCGAGCTCGATGAGGTCGCCGTCGTCGGCGAAGACCGAGGAGACCGTGGCGCCGCTGCGCTGGTTCCACCCGGCCAGGAAGCGGGCGTAGAGAGCCCGGATCTGGGTGTCGTGGGGATGGCCTGCGCTCAACGCTCAACTCCTGGGACGTGGTGCACGTGGTTCAGGAGTGACGCTAGTCGTCAGCCGACCTCCACGGTTCGCGGCCCGCCGTCGGCGAACTGGGTCCGGTACAGGTCGGCGTAGTGACCGCCGGCCGCGAGCAGCTCGGAGTGGGTGCCGCGCTGGACGATCCGCCCCTCGTCGACCACCAGGATCTGGTCGGCGTTCCGGATGGTGGACAGCCGGTGGGCGATGACCAGCGACGTCCGGCCGGCCAGTGCGGTGTCCAGCGCGCGCTGGACGGCGACCTCGGACTCGCTGTCCAGGTGGGCGGTCGCCTCGTCCAGAATCACGATGCCCGGCGCCTTGAGCAGCACCCGGGCGATCGCCAGCCGCTGCTTCTCCCCACCCGACATCCGGTAGCCGCGGTCGCCGACGACGGTGTCCAGCCCGTCGGGCAGCGAGTGCACCAGCGCCGCGATCCGCGCCCCGGTCAGCGCCGACCACAGCTCCTCCTCGGTCGCGTCGGGCTTGGCGTACCGGAGGTTGGCGCCGATGGTGTCGTGGAACAGGTGCGCGTCCTGGCTGACGACGCCGATCGCGTCGCGCAGCGAGTCGCTGGTGGCCTGCCGGACGTCGACCCCGCCGACCCGCACCGCGCCGCCGGTGACGTCGTAGAGCCGGGAGACCAGCGCGGCGATCGTCGACTTCCCCGCACCGGAGCTGCCCACCAGGGCGACCATCTGCCCCGGCTCGGCCCGGAACGACACCTCGTGCAGCACCTCCGCCGAGGCACCGTGCTCAGGGACGGCGACGTCCTCCAACGACGCCAGCGACACGTCCGCGGCCGCCGGGTAGCGGAAGGAGACCCGGTCGAACTCGACCGAACGGTCGTCGGCGGGAACCGGTACGGCGTCCGGTGCCTCGGCGACCATCGGCTGCAGGTCGAGCACCTCGAACACCCGGTCGAAGCTGACCAGCGCGCTCATCACGTCGACCCGCACGTTGGCCAGCGCGGTCAGCGGGCCGTAGAGCCGGGTGAGCAGCAGGGCCAGGGCGACGACGTCACCGGCGGACAGCGAGCCGGTGAAGGCCAGCCAGCCACCCAGCCCGTAGACCAGGGCGGTCGCCAGCGCGGCGACCAGGGTGAGGGCGGTGAAGAACGCCCGCCCGTACATCGCCGACAGCACGCCGATGTCGCGCACCCGGGCCGCCCGGCCGCGGAACGACTCGGCCTCGACCTCGGGGCGGCCGAACAGCTTCACCAACAGGGCACCGGCCACGTTGAACCGCTCGCTCATCGTGGCGTTCATCGACGCGTTGAGCTCGTAGGACTCCCGGGTGATCGACTGCAGCCACTTCCCGACCCGCTGGGCGGGGACCACGAACAGCGGCACCATGGCGATCGACAGCAGGGTGATCTGCCAGGACAGCGTCAGCATGACGCCGGCGGTGAGCACCAGCGCGATCACGTTGGAGACGACGCCGGACAGCGTCGAGGTGAACGCCCGCTGCGCCCCGATGACGTCGTTGTTCAGCCGGCTGACCAGCGCGCCGGTCTGCGTGCGGGTGAAGAAGGCGACCGGCATCTGCTGCACGTGGCCGAACACCCGGGCCCGCAGGTCGTAGATGACGCCCTCGCCGATCCGGGCGGAGTACCAGCGCTGGGCCAGCGAGCTGCCGGCGTCCAGCACCGCCAGGCCGGCGATGACCAGCGCGATCCGGACGACGCCGCCGGCGGTGCCCTCCAGCCCGGCGATCCGGTTGACGATGTCCCCGGCCAGCAGCGGGGTGACGACGCCGATCACCGACGAGAAGACGACGAGCGCGAGGAAGGCGATCAGCTCGCGCCGGTAGGGCCCGGCGATGGCGAGGATCCGCCGCACCGTGCCCTTCGGGATCTCCCGGGCGGTGACCGAGGAGTCCCGCCTGAACGACCGCATCGCGGCCATGGAGGTCATCGAGCCGTCCACCGTGGCACCGCCTTCCGTGCTGTGACGGCGTGATCAAGCGGGGCAACAGGCGCCCGGCGGTACTTGTTCCTGCGCAGGCGCCCGACGAAGGCCCGCTCCGCCCCGTTGCACATCACCCTCCGGCGTGCCGGACGTCGGGTCGCTCAGCGGGCGGCGAGCGCACCCAGCCGGCGCACCTGGGCCGCCCGCTCGGCGGCGTCCTGCACCTCGGGGCCGTTGCGGACCGCCGAGCGCAGCAGCGCCAGCGTCTCCCGCGCGGCCCCGGCGTCCGGCGTCAGCAGCGCCGCGACCAGGTCGCGCACCGTCGCGTCCAGCTGCTCGGCCGGGACGGCGACGTTGGCGAGCCCGGTGGCCACCGCCTCGGCCGCGCCCACCGCCCGCCCGGTCAGGCAGATCTCCACCGCCCGGCTGTAGCCGACCAGCTCGACCAGGGTGCTGGTGCCGGTGAGGTCGGGCACCAGCCCCAGGCTCGCCTCCGGCAGCCGCAGCTGCGCGTCGTCGGTGACCACCCGCAGGTCGCAGGCGAGCGCCAGCTGGGCGCCGGCGCCGATCGCGTGGCCCTGGACGGCGGCGACCGAGACGATCCCGGGCGAGCGCAGCCAGCGGAACCCGGCCTGGTAGCCGCGGATCCGGTCCTGGGCGACCTCCGCCGGCAGGGCCGCCAGCTCCCCCAGCCCGCCGCCCGTGGCGGCCGACGGGTCGAACAGGGTGCGGTCCAGCCCGGCGGAGAAGGACCGGCCGGCACCGCGCACGACCACCACCCGCACGGCGTCGTCCAGGGACTCCCCCACCGCGCGCAGCGCCGCCCAGGTGGCCGGCGTCTGCGCGTTCAGCTGGTCGGCCCGGTCGAGGGTGACGGTGAGGACGGCGCCGTCGCGCGCCGTCCGCACCCACCCGCCGGCGTCGGCCCCGGTTGCCGGGGCCGACGTCACGCAGACTTCTTCGCGTTCCGGTTGGCGCCACCCCGGCCACGCAGCGTGGCCCCCGACTCCGAGAGCAGCCGGTGCACGAACCCGTAGGAGCGGTTGGTGGAGCTGGCCAGCGACCGGATGCTCTCCCCGCCGTCGTACCGGGCGCGCAGCTCGTCGGCGAGCGAACTCCGGTCGTCGCCGGTGATGCGCTTGCCCTTGCTCAGGTCCGCAGTGCTCGAGTCGGCCATGACTCCCCTCCGTGTCAGGGGCCCGCCGACGCCGTCGGTGGTCCCCCGCTGATCCCCCGGCGCCGTGTCCCGGTGACGTCGGCGTCCCAGCACCGATGATCACCCACCCGACGGAGGTCGGCCACCGCAACAAGACCGCGTACGTCCGAGTTCGGCAGCCGCGCAGGTCAGGGCCGGGTCGTCGGCCCGGAGAGCGGGGCGACCGTTACGCCAGCGAGACCCCCGGCCCGGCTCCGCGCCGCAGTCCGCTCCTCGGTCGCTGGCGCTCCCTGCGATGCTCCCGCGGCTGTCGTCAGGCGCCACACCCCGGCCTGACTCCGCGCCGCAGTCCGCTCCTCGGTCGCTGGCGCTCCCTGCGATGCTCCCGCGGCTGTCGTCAGGCGCCACACCCCGGCCTGACTCCGCGCCGCAGTCCGCTCCTCGGTCGCTGGCGCTCCCTGCGATGCTCCCGCGGCTGTCGTCAGGCCAGCGAGACCAGGTCGGCGAGGTCCTCGCTCCAGGTGTCCTCCGTGCCGTCGGGCAGGATGATCACCTTGTCCGGGTTCAGCGCCCGCACCGCACCCTCGTCGTGCGTGACCAGCACGATCGCGCCGCCGTAGGTGCGCAGCGCCTCGAGCACCTGCTCCCGGCTGGCCGGGTCGAGGTTGTTGGTCGGCTCGTCCAGCAGCAGCACGTTGGCGCCGGAGACGACGAGGGTGGCCATGGCCAGCCGGGTGCGCTCGCCACCGGAGAGGGTGCCGGTGCGCTGGTCGACCGCCTCGCCGGAGAAGAGGAACGCGCCCAGGATCCGGCGCAGCTCGGTGTCGGTGCTGTCCGGGGCCGCCGAGCGCATGTTCTCCAGCAGCGTGCGGTCCATGTCCAGCGTCTCGTGCTCCTGGGCGTAGTAGCCCACCCGGAGACCGTGCCCGGCCTTCACCTCGCCGGTGTCCGGCGTCTCGGTGCCGGCCAGCATCCGCAGCAGGGTGGTCTTGCCCGCGCCGTTGAAGCCGAGCACGACGACCCGGGTGCCCCGGTCGATCGCCAGGTCGACGCCGGCGAAGATCTCCAGCGAGCCGTAGCTCTTGCTGATCCCCTCGGCGGTGAGCGGCGTCTTCCCGCACGGGGCGGGAGTCGGGAAGCGGAGCTTGGCGACCCTGTCCTGCACCCGAACCTCGGCCAGCCCGGCGGCCAGCCGGGCGGCGCGCTTGTCCATGCTCTGCGCGGCCTTGGCCTTGGTCGCCTTGGCGCGCATCTTGTCCGCCTGGCTGGTCAGCGCGTCGATCTTCTTCTCGGCGTTCGCCCGCTCGGACTTGCGGCGGCGCTCGTCGGTCTCCCGGGCGTCCAGGTACCGCTTCCAGCCGAGATTGTAGATGTCGACGGTGGCCCGGTTGGCGTCCAGGTGCCACACCTTGTTGACCACGGCCTCCAGCAGCTCGACGTCGTGGCTGATCACCACGAGACCGGCACGGTGGCTGGCCAGGTAGCCCTTGAGCCAGGTGATCGAGTCGGCGTCCAGGTGGTTGGTCGGCTCGTCGAGCAGCAGCGTGTCGGCGTCGGAGAACAGGATCCGGGCCAGCTCCACCCGGCGGCGCTGGCCACCGGAGAGGGTGCGCAGCGGCTGCTCGAGGATCCGGTCCGGCAGGCCGAGGTTCGAGCAGATCCGCGCGGCGTCGGACTCCGCCGCGTACCCGCCCATCGCGGCGAACTGGTCCTCCAGCCGGCCGTAGCGGCGCACCGCGCGGTCACGCTCGGCGTCGTCGGCCGGCTCGGCCATGGCGATCTGCGCCTTCGTCAGCTGGGCCTTGAGGACGTCGAGACCGCGGCCGGAGAGCACCCGGTCGCTGGCGGTGATGTCCAGGTCGCCGCTGCGGGGGTCCTGCGGGAGGTACCCGAGCTCACCGGTCACGTCGACCTTGCCGGCGTGCGGCACCCGCTCCCCGGCCAGGGTGGTGAGGGTGGTGGTCTTGCCGGCACCGTTGCGCCCGACCAGCCCGATGCGGTCACCGGGCTGGACCCGCAGATCGGCGTCGCTGATGAGGATCCGGGCGCCGGCGCGCAGCTCGAGGCCGGTCGTCGTGATCACTGATCCCATGGTAGGCGCTCGACCGCCATCCGCCGACCCCGTTGCCGGGTGACCTCGGCGTCACCCCCGGTCCAGGCCGCCGCGCCGCGGCGGCCGCCGTAGCGTGAGGGCAGCCGTCAGCGGGAGGAGGACCACCGTGCCGAGGCCGGAGGTCGAGTACCCACCCCCGCTGGGGCGGCCCCTGCCGCCACACCCGGCCCCGGCGGAGACCGGCGCCGGGGACGTCGCCCCGCAACAGGTGCTCCTGGGCGCCGGTGCGGTGGCCGTGGTGGCCGCCGGTGCGGCGTCGCTCACCGACGCCGGCTCCGTCCCGGGCCTGCTCGTGGTCACCCTGCTGACCGTCGTCGCGACGCTGGGCTCGCTGCGGGCCGGGCGCCGGGGCCTGCGCAGCAGCGAGGAGGCGCTCGCCTCCGCCGCGGTGGTGCTCGCCGCGGTGGGCGCGTGGTCGGCCGGGGAGGGCCCCGGTGGCCCGACCGGGGTGCTGCTCGCCCTGCTCGCCGCGGTGTTCGCCGTCGTCGGCCTGATCGGCCGGACGACCCTCACCTGGCCGATCGCGGCCTGGGGAGCCGGACAGGGCGCGGTACTGAGCGCGCTCACCGGGTCCGGCCTGTCACTGGCCCCGCACGCGACCGCCGTGCTGGCCACCGCCGTCACCGGGCTCGCGGTCACGTTCGCCGCGCGGCGCGCCGTCGCGGTGGTCACCCTGGTGACGGCCGCGGCCTGGTGGTCGACCGGGGTGGTCGAGGGCGCCGCCGTGGTCTGGACGACGGAGTCGGTGGGCACGGCCCTCGCCCCGGCCGCACTGATGCTCCTGGCGGCCGGCGCGCTGCTGGCCCTGCGCCGCCGCCGGGGCCTGCGGTCGATGCTGGGTCCCCGGCCGGCCGTTCCGGTGCTCACCGGGCTGGTGGCCGGAGCGTCGGTCTCGGGGGTGCTGCAGGCGGCCGGGCTGGTCGGGGTGATGACCAGCGGGTACCTGGGGCTCGTGCTCGCGGCGGTGATCGGCGCGGTGGCCTCTCCGGAACCCGCCGCCCTGCTGCGCCCCAGCGGTCTCGCCACCGCCGGGGTGCTCACCGGCACGGCCGTGGTGCAGCTGCTCGGGTCGGGGCACTGGTCGGCGCTGGCCGCCCTGCTCGCCTCCGCCGCGGTGCCGGCGGTCGTGGTCGCCGCCCGGCAGCCGACCGACCGCCCCGGCGCGCTGCCGGTCGCGGTGGGCTGCCTGGCCGCCGCCGTGCTGCTGGCCGACGCCGACGGCACCCTCGGGCCGGCACCGGCCGGCTGGCTGCTGGTGGTGCTGGTCCTGCTCGCCGCCGGCAGCGCGACCGCGCTGCGGGGGCACCGGTCGGAGCTGCCGCTGACCTGGACGGCGGGCGCGGTCGCCGTCGCCGGGCTCGCCGAGCTGGGGCGCGGGTCGGGGCTGTCCGGCCTGGCCGTGGGGCTCGCCGTGGTCGGCGCGGGCTTCGTCGCCTCCGGCTCGGTGACCGACCGGTCTCCGGTCCGGGCCGGGGGGTGCGTCGCGCTGGTGCTGGCGGCCTGGACGGCCGCGGGGCAGGGCGGCGTCGGCGTGCCGGAGGCCTACACACTGCCGGCCGCGACGGTGCTGTGGCTGTACTCGGGCCGGCGGCTGGCCACCGGGGCCTCGTGGCCGTCGTGGGGCCCGGGGCTGGTGGTCGCGTTCGTCCCGTCGGTGTGGCTGGCGGCGACCGGGCCGGACGTGACCCGCCTGGTGCTGGTGGTCCTGGCCGCCACGGTCACCGCCATCGCCGGCGGCCGCTGGCAGGTGCAGGCGCCGCTGGTCGTGGGCGCGGCCTCGCTGACCGCGGTGGCGATCGGCCGGCTGGTCGCGCACCTGCCGTTCACCGGTCTGCTGGCCGTCGGGGCCGCGGGCGCCGTCCTGCTCGCCGCGGGCGCGGCCTACGAGGAGCGACGCTCACGGGCCCGTGCGGCCCTCACCCGCGTCGCCGACCTGCGCTGACGCCAGGTCGCTGCAGCCACTGCACTGACGTACCCGTGACGCGCGGGCCCGGGGGCCACAACCCTCGGTGGTGCGGAGCCCGCGGCTCAGGAGCCGAAGAGGACCTCGGCCCCGACGGGGCACCAGCCGGCGGTCAGGAACGACCGCAGCGAGGCGGTGTCCGCCGGGGCGACCTGCGCCCAGAGTGGCTCACCGTCGGGCACCAGTCGGCTCGGCTCGAGGGGCCCGCGGACCAGCAGGGCGGCGCCGTCGGGCGTCGTCCAAGCCCGCACTCCGGTGCGATCGGCCAACGCCGACAGGAACCGCGCTCCCAGCGGCGCCTCGATCGGTTCGTGCGCGACCTGCTCGGCCACCCAGGCGGGGTCGACGTCGGCGGCCACGACGTGCCATCCGGCCCCACCGACGACGAGTGCCGGGGGCCGCCCGGCCCCCCCGGGGGGGGGGGGCCGCCCGGGGCCCCCAAAAAACAACAAACGCACGCGGTATCCCCCCCCGCCC
>NZ_JBJGZY010000062.1:0-16006 GCF_054050755.1 Modestobacter sp. SYSU DS0511 | reverse complement strand
GTGCAGTGGCCCCCCCCCCGCCCCGCCCCCGCCCCCCCGCCCCCCGCCCCCCCCGCCCCCCCCCCCCCCCCGCCCCCCCCCCCCCCGGCCGCACCACCCCGGCCGCCGTGCTCGGGAGGGTCACGCCCTCCCGAGCACAGTGGTCAGCGCCGTCCGCAGCCAGTCGGCGGCCTGCCCGGCCGACTCCGGCGCATCGAGGTGGCGGGCGGCGACGTAGCAGTCCGGCCGCACCAGGAGCACCCCCGCGTCGCCGATCTCCCGTCGTTCCGCCCAGGTGCCGTAAGGGTCCTCGAACGGCTCCCCCGGCCCGATCGACACCGGGGTGATCGAGAGCCCCAGCTCCTCCCCCAGGGCGGCCGCCGCGTCCACCCACGGGCGCCCACCGATCCCGGTGACCACGCTGAACCGGCCGGAGCCGACCAGGTCGAGGGTCGACACCCGGTGGCCGGCCCGGGTCACCCAGGTGTGCGGCAGCTTGGCGCCGGGCCACGTGGTGGGCTGGGCGTAGAGCACCGGGTCCCGTCGGTACGCCGGCATCGGCGTCCCGTCGGGCACGACGGCGCCGGAGGCGTAGCGCTGGTTGTGCTCGACACCGTGCGCGTCGAACTCGTGCGCCTTGTAGGCGATCGCCTCCCGCAGCGCCGCCCGCACCTCCTCCCCCTCCGGCCCCGGCGCCTTGCGCAGCGCGAGCTGCTGCGCCAGCCGGTCGACGTCGGTCGTGTCGGTCAGGTCGAGGGCGGCGAGGATGCGCCCGGTGTCGGCGATGCTCTGGTTGGCCCGCTCGACGATCTGCCGGGCGATCGGCGCCCGCTCGGCGTCGTAGCTGTCCAGCAGCTGGGGCGAGGCCGTGCCGGCCACCACGTGCGCGAGCTTCCAGGCCAGGTTGTAGGAGTCCTGAATGGAGGTGTTGGAGCCCAGTCCGTTCGTCGGCGGGTGCCGGTGCACCGCGTCACCGGCGCAGAACACCCGCCCCTGGGACAGCGTGGTGGCGAAGTGGTGGTTCACCGTCCACGGCGAGCGGGAGGTCACCTCCATCTCGAAGTCGTCGGTGCCCACCAGGGCCACGGCGAGCTCCCGGACGACGTCGTCGGTGAGCGTGGGCGGCCCGGCGGCGACCTCGTAGCCCCACATCAGCATCCACTCGGTCCACGGCTTGATCATCCGCAGCACGCCGAGGCCGACGCCCTCCTTCTCCGCGCCGGGCTGCAGCATCCAGTACAGGACCGAGGGGCGGTGCGCGACCAGGTGGGTGAGGTCGGCCCGGAAGACGATGCTCAGCGCGCCGGCCACCGCACCGGGGCCCTCGAAGGGCAGGTCGAGGTCGGCGGCGACGGCGCTGCGCGCGCCGTCGGCGCCGACCAGGTACTGCGACCGGATCGTGTACTCGGCACCGGTCAGCCGGTCGCGCACCGTCGTCGTCACACCGTCGTCGTCCTGCACGTGGCGCAGGTACTCGGTGTCGAACCGCAGCCGGGCGCCCCGCTCCTGGGCGGCCTTGGCCAGCACCGGCTCGGTGATCGTCTGCGGCGCGTCGAGCATGGTGCAGGGGCTGGCCAGCTCGTAGTCGGCGTGGCGCACGGTGTCGGTGCCCCAGGAGGGGATCCGGCCCAGTTCCTCACCGGCGAGGCTGGTGCAGAAGGTGGTGTTGCCCATCTGCTCCCACGGGGTGGCCAGCGCAAGCAGCGTCTCCTCGACGCCCATGTCGCGCATCGCCTCCATCGTGCGCTGGTTGGTGATGTGCGCGCGGGGGGTGTCCGACAGCCGGCTGTACTTGGTGACCAGCACGGTGCGGGTGCCGTAGCTGGCCAGGAAGAGCGCGGCCGACGCACCCGCCGGGCCTGATCCGACCACGAGCACGTCGGTCTCGACGTCGGCTCCGCCAGCGCTCATCTGCATCTCCCGGGGGCTGCGAGGGTGGTGCGTACGGCGGTCCGTGATACGGCCGCCTCAGGCCTACCGACACCCGCTCGGTGTGTCAAGGGTCACACGCCTTCGCCGTACCGGCACGGACGACGCGATAGTTGAACGGACGACTGTCCGTTGGTGCGTCCGCAGGGGTGACCGCCCGTCCACCCCGTGCCATCCTGAGCGCGGCCGGACGACGGAAGGGGGCCACCGATGGCAGGGCGCGGCAGCGGGCCGGACTTCGTGGAGGCCCTCGCGCGCGGGCTCGACGTGCTGGCGTGCTTCGGCGCCGATCGGCCGACGATGACGCTGAGCGAGGTGGCCACCGCGGCCGGGCTGGCCCGGCCCACCGCCCGGCGGTTGCTGCTCACGCTCGAGGAGCTGGGGTTCGTCCGCACCGCCGGGAACGGGTTCCAGCTGACCCCGAAGGTGCTCACCCTCGGCATGGCCTACGTCGGTGCACTGGGCCTGTGGGAGATCGCCCGGCCGCACCTGGAGAACCTGGTCGCCCAGACCGGGGAGTCGTCGTCGATGGCCCAGCTCGACGGCTCGGACATCGTCTACGTCGCCCGGGTCGCCGTGCCGAAGCTGATCGCGCTGCGCGTGGAGATCGGCACCCGCTTCCCAGCGGCGCAGACGTCGCAGGGCAAGGTGCTGCTGGCCGCCCTCTCCCCCGCCGAGCTGGACACCGTGCTCGCCCAGCCCAGCCGTGCCGGGCTGCCGCCCTACATCGGCTCCTCGGCCGAGCAGCTGCACAGCGAGCTCACCGAGGTGCGGGCGCGGGGCTGGGCGCTGGCCGACGAGGAGCTGGCGCCCGGTGTCCGCTCGGTCGCCGTCCCGGTCCGCGACGGCTCCGGCGCCGTGCGCGCCGCGATGAACGTGACCGTGCACGCCGCGGAGACCAGCACCGACCGGCTGCTCGGCGAGCACCTGCCGCGGCTGCTGCGCACCGCCGGTGAGGTCAGCGCCGAATGGGCGCTGTGGCAGTCGCGCCCGCACGTGACCATGACCCGTCCCACCGAGCCCCGCACCGGCGGAGCCCGCGGCACCGCCTGACCCCCGGGAGTCAGGCGGGGAGCAGCACCTGCCGTCGCCCGCCGCCGGCGGCGGTGGCCGCCCACGCCTCGGGCGCGCGTTCCAGCGGCAGCACCTCGTGGTCGACGCCCAGCGCGCCGGCCGCCGCGTGCCCGAGCACTGCGGTCAGCGCCGCGGCCCGCTGCTCCGCGGTCAGCGCGTTGTTCGTGTAGCCGAGCACGTCCGCGGTGCGGCTGCGCAGCACCGCGGAGGAGAACTCGGCGGCGTCGGAGCCGGAGCCGCCCAGGTTCACCAGCCGGCCGCCGGAGGCGAGCACCCGGCTGGCCGCGGTGGCCGCCTCGCCGAAGACCGGGTCGACGACGACGTCCACCGCGCCTCCGCACGCGGCGCCGAGCCGTTCGGTGAGCGCGGCGACGTCCCCGCCGGTGCGCACCACCTCGTCGGCGCCGGCGCGGGAGGCCCGCTCCGCGGCGGCGTCGGACCGGCACAGCCCCACCACCCGGCCGGCGCCCAGTGCCCGGGCGGCGCCGACGGCGACCTGGCCGACCGCCCCGCCGGCGCCGAGCACCAGCACCGTCTCCCCCGGCTGCAGCCGGGCGCGCCAGGTCAGCGACATCCACGCGGCGACGGCGGACAGGCCGAGGGCCGCCACCATGGCGTCGGGCACGGCGTCGGGCACCCCGTCGGGCAGCGGCACCACGTCGGCGTCCGGGACGGCGCACCGCTCGGCGAGGCTGCCGTCAGCGGGCGCCATGCCCGCGGAGGTGGCGAACCAGACCCGGGTGCCGGCCGCCAGCGCGCCCGACTCCTCGACCACCCCGACGCCCTGCACGCCCGGGACGTAGGGCACCGCCGGGCGCCCGAAGTAGGAGGTGCCCGAGGCGCACAGCAGGTCCAGCGGGACCACCGGCGCCGCGGTCACCCGCACCGTCGTCGACCCCGGGCCGGCTCCCGGGGCGGGGTGCTCCCCCACCACCGGCGGCCGGCCCGGCTCCTGCACCAGGACCGCGCGCACGTCAGGTGGCCCGCACGTCAGGTCGCGATGTCCGGGTACGGCATGGAGATGTGCTGCATCGCCCTGCCGTAGGCCTTCTGGTACTCCAGCGGCCCGTGGTCGCGCTCGAACATGGCGATGAACAGGGTCAGCGTGAGGAACGGGTGCGCCCCCAGCTGGAACAGTGCCACGTGGTCGTGCTCGCGCAGCGCCCGCCGCTCCTCCTCGGTGAACGCCAGCCAGGTCGTCTTCTCGTCGACGATGCAGTTGAGCAGTTGGTTCGCCCGCTCGCGCTCCCACCACTCGACGGTTCCGGCCGGGTCCTCGCGGTACCGCTCGACCAGCTCGGGGTCGCGGTCGACGGTGTAGAGGAACTTGTCCAGCAGGTACTTGCTCACGCCTGCGCCTCCGTCCCGCGCTGCGCCGTCGCAGCCGGTGCCCCGTTGGGGTACCAGGTGAAGTAGGCCTCCATGGTGTGGAACAGGTCCAGGCTGTCCACGTGGTCGGCCTTCTGGCCCTCCCCGGCGACGCCCATCATCAGCATGAAGTCCATGAAGCCGTGGGTGGCGTTGCCCGGGTGGTGCAGCGACTCCAGCGAGACCTCGGCCAGGCAGCCCTCGATGTCGCCGCTGGCGATCCACTCGACGGCCTTGCGGTCGAACTCCGGGTCGGGCCCGTGCTCCCCGAACTGGCGCGGCCCGCCGAGCTCGAGGCTGAGGTGGCCGGTGCCGATGATCGCCACGCGCTGGTCGGACTCCCAGGACTCGACCCAGGTGCGCAGCGCCTTGCCGAGCTGGACGAACCGCTTCGGCTGCGGCAGCGGCGGGGCGAAGATGTTCGTGTACACCGGCACGATCGGCAGGTCGGCCTCCGGCCGCAGCGCGATGATCGGGCAGGTGACGCTGTGGTCGATCCGCAGCTCGTTGCTGAAGGCCAGGTCGAACCCGTCGTCCAGCCCGGTGCGGAGGATGTGCGCGGCCAGGTCCTCCTGACCACGCAGGGTCATCTTCGGCAGGCCGAACTCGCGTTCCTCGTTGTACCAGTTGGCGTCGAAGAAAGGCGCCTTGCCGACGAGGAACTGCGGCATGTTGTCCAGCCACAACTGGTGGAAGTGGTCGCTGCCGACCATCACCAGCACGTCGGGCTCGGCGCGGTTGAGCGTCTCGGCGAACGCCTCCTGCTTGGCCACCCACTCGTCGGCGAACGGCGGCCGGTCGGCACCGGTCGACGTCTTGGCCCGGTAGTAGAACGGGTGGTGGGTGGACGCGATGACCGCGGCCAGCTCAGCCATGAGTACCTCCGTTGGTCTGAGTAGGAGGAGGAATGGACGGAAGAGCGTCGGGGACGTACGGGTCGGGGTCGACGGACCGGTTGTTCAGGTCGACGGAGAGGAAGACGTCGTTGGCCACCGGGTGGCGCAGCTCCTCGGCCAGCTGGCCGATGAGCCCGGCGGTGCGGGCCAGCAGCGCGAAACCGCGCAGCAGCTCCAGCGGCAGGCCGAGGTCGGCGAGCGCGGCACCGCAGACGCCGGCGCCGTTGAGCGGCAGGGTCTTGCCGAGCACCTGGGGGTGCACCCGGCCGATGGCGGCGAACAGCGACAGGTGCGGGCCGTAGAGGCCCTCCTCCGCGGCGATCTCGAACAGCCGCGGGGTGCGCGGGTCGCCCTGCTTGTGCACGTGGTGGCCGAGCCCCGGCACGAACCGCCGGGCGGCGCGCTGCGCGGTGACGGTCTCCAGGGCCAGGGCGTCCCAGCCGGCGTCGTCGGTGGGCAGGTCGCCGTCCACGCCGGTGAGCACCTCGTGCAGGAACCGGCCGCAGTCCTCGGTGACACCGAGGAAGCGCGAGCCGCCGCCGAGCAGTCCGGCGGCCAGCGCGCCCTGCACCGAGTCGGGCGCGGACAGCCAGGTCAGGCGGGTGACGATCGCCGTCGGGGTGAAGCCGTGGTCGGCGAGCGCCGCCAGCACCGCCTCGAAGACGCGGGTCTCCCCCGGGGTGGGACGGCGCTGGGTGGCCAGCCAGAACGCCAGCTCGCCGAAGCCCACCGAGCCCATGACGTCGCGGGCGAGGTCGGTGCCGAGCAGGGTGATCGACTCCAGGCTCGAGGCCCCCAGCGCGGTGGGGTACTCGGGGCGGTCGCTCATCGCGCGTCCTCCCGCGGCCCGGTCAGCCAGCGCCGGAGCTCCGCGCCGTGCTCGTCCAGCCCGGGCGGGGGCAGCCGGTAGTCGGCCGGGGTGGCGGAGAAGGTGATCGGGTTGCGGACCGAGGGGACGGCCGAGCTGCCGTCGCCGACCGACACGACCGGGTCCAGCCCGATCCGCTCGGCGAACGCGACTCCCTGGTCCACGGTGTTGATGGGACCACACGGGACGCCCGCGGCGATGATCTCGGCGAACCACTCGTCCTTGGTGCGCGTGCGCAGCCGCTCGACCAGCAGCGGGCGGAGCTCGTCCCGGTTGGCGGTGCGGTCCTCGTTGCGGCTGAACCGCGGGTCGTCGGCGAGCTCGGGCACACCGAGCACCTCGACCAGCTTGCGGAACTGCCCGTTGTTGCCGGCGGTGATGATCAGGTCGCCGTCCGAGCACGGCAGGGGCTCGTAGGGGAACAGGCTGGGGTGGCTGTTGCCCATCCGGAACGGCACCACCCCGCCGGCCACCACAGCGCTGGCGTGGTTGACCAGCCCGGACAGCGCCGAGGACAGCAGGTTCACCTCCACGTGCTGCCCGCGGCCGGTCTCGTGCCGGGCGTTGAGGGCGGACAGGACGCCGATGGTGGCGTGCAGCCCGGCCATCACGTCGAACACCGAGATGCCGGCCCGGTACGGGTCGCCGTCGGGGTCGCCGGTGAGGCTCATCAGCCCCGAGATCGCCTGCACGATGAGGTCGTAGCCGGGCAGCTCGGCGCCGCCGGGCTGGCTGCCGAACCCGGTGATCGAGGCGTAGACGACCGCTGGGTTGGTCGCGCTGACCGTCGCGTAGTCCAGGCCGAAGCGGGCCAGGCCGCCGGTCTTGAAGTTCTCCACGACGACGTCGGCGCGCCGGGCCAGCTCGCGCGCCACGGCGACGTCGTCGGGGTCCTTCAGGTCCAGGGCGATGGACCGCTTGTTGCGGTTGACGCCCAGGTAGTAGGTGGAGATGCCCTCGCGCACCGGCGGCTGCCAGGTGCGGGTGTCGTCGCCGTTGGGGCCCTCCACCTTGACCACCTCCGCCCCGAGGTCGGCCAGCAGCATGGTCGCGTAGGGGCCGGCCAGGATCCGGGAGAAGTCGGCGACCAGCAGGCCGCTGAGCGGGCCCGGACGGGGGGCGGCGCTGGGCGGACCGGGGTGCTCGGGCATCGGGACAGGCACTCCTCGACGGTGGGGCCGCCATGCGGACGGCCGTCCGGCGGACGCCCGGAGTCTTCGACGGCGCGCCTCCGGTGTCAACCCCGGCGATGGCGCGGCGCCGGCCGTGCGCCCACACGACATGCTCCCCTTGACATGTGGCGGGCGCCACGAAGAAGGTGAGCCCGCATGTGGTGACCGTCGGACGGACGCCCGTCCGCAAGCCTCGATCCCCTGGAGGAACCGTGTCCGATCCCGACACCGGAGTCGCGGACCAGCCGGCCGGCCGGCCCGTCGTGCTGCGTGGCGGCACCGTGCTGACCATGGACGACGCACACACCGTCCTGCACGAGGCCGACGTGCTGGTGGTCGACGACCGCATCGCCGCCGTCGGCACCGCCCTCGAGGTGCCCGCCGGGACCCTGGAGATCGACGCCACCGGCGGCATCGTGATGCCCGGCATGATCGACACCCACCGGCACATGTGGCAGACCGCGATGCGGGGCTACGGCGCCGACTGGACGCTCACCCAGTACTTCGTCTGGTACTACCTCGAGCACGGCAAGGCGTTCCGCCCCGAGGACGTGCACGCGGGCAACCTGGTGTCGGCGTGGGACGCGCTGGAGGCCGGCGTCACCACCACCGTCGACTGGTCGCACGGCCTGCAGACGGTCGACCACGCCGAGGCGGCCGCCGACGCGCTGCTCGCCGTCCCCGGCCGGTTCGTGCTCGCGTACGGCAACATCCAGGCCGGGCCGTGGGAGTGGGCCGCCGACCCGGCCGTGCAGGGCTTCCTCACCCGGCGCCGCGACGAGGGCCGGCTCGGCCTGCAGTTGGCCTTCGACGTCACCGGTGACCCGGCGTTCCCGGAGAAGGCGGCCTTCGAGGTGGCCCGGGAGCTGGGCCTGCCGGTGACCACCCACGCCGGCGTGTGGGGAGCGACCAACGACGACGGCATCCGGCTCATGCACGAGAACGACTTCATGACCCCGGAGACGGTGTACGTGCACGCCGCGACGCTGACCACCGACTCCTACCACCGGATCGCCGCGACCGGCGGCTCGATCTCGGTCTCCACCGAGTCCGAGCAGAGCGCCGGGCAGGGGTACCCGCCCACCTGGCAGGTGCGCCGGCACGACATCCCGGTGTCGCTGTCGATGGACACCAGCGTCTGGTGGAGCGGCGACCTGTTCTCCGCGATGCGGACGACACTGGGCGCGGACCGCTCGCGCGAGCACCTGGAGGCACACGCCAAGGGCGAGACCGTCACCCACGTGCACCTGCGCGCCGAGCAGGTCGTCGACTGGGCCACCCGCGGTGGCGCGAAGGCGCTGGGCCGCGACGACCTCGGCAGCCTCGAGGTGGGCAAGAAGGCCGACGTCGTGCTGATCAAGAACGACGCGTCCCCGGTGTCCTTCCCGCTGCTGAACCCCTACGGCCACGTGGCCTTCCAGGCGCAGCGGGGCGACGTGCACACCGTGCTGGTCGACGGCCGGGTGGTGAAGTCCGCGCACCGCCTGGTCGGCGCCGATCTGCCCGCGGTGCGCGCCACCGTCGAGTCGACCGTGGAGCACCTGCGCTCGACCCTCGGCGAGGAGGTGTGGGCCTCGGGCATGAACCCGGACCTCCCCGGCGACGAGGTGCTGGACAACCCGTACACCTACACCGAGTACAAGTCGCACTCCACGCACGGCGCGCGCGGCGGCGTCTTCGGCGAGCCCTCCGACGACGTGCACACCCGGCACTGAGCCCCCGCCCCGCCGCCCGCGCCCCACCGGCCGGGCGGCGGGGTTGCGCTCATGTGCACTCGAGGGGGTTGGCTCAGGCGGACGCCGGCCGCACCGGTCGGCGCCGTCCGAGAGGAGCCCCCCGATGCCCCGACTCCGCGCGCTGTTCTCGCGCACGACCGTCTCGGCCCACTGCGACCTGCCCTGCGGCGTCTACGACCCGGCCCAGGCCCGCATCGAGGCCGAGTCGGTGAAGGCGATCCAGGAGAAGTACCAGGCCAGTGACGACGAGGTCTTCCGGACCCGCTGCATCCTGATCAAGGAGCAGCGGGCCGACCTGGTCAAGCACCACCTGTGGGTGCTGTGGACCGACTACTTCAAGCCCCCGCACTTCGAGAAGTACCCGCAGCTGCACGAGCTGTTCAACAAGGCCACCAAGCAGGCCGGCGCCGCCGGCGGCAAGGGCAGCATGGACCCCGCCGAGGGTCAGAAGCTGCTCGACGCCATCGCCGAGATCGACAGGATCTTCTGGGAGACCAAGGCGGCGTGAGGAAGGACCTCCCTGCCCCCCGGACGGCGGCGGTCCCGGCCGGCGCCCTCCGGGGGGCGTTCGGGGCGGTGCCGACCGGCGTGGTCGCCGTCGGCGGCCTGATCGACCGCGCCCTCGACGGCACTGCGCCGCTGGCGATGGTGGCCTCCACCTTCACCGGCGTCTCGCTGGACCCGCCGCTGGTGTCGCTGTGCGTCCAGCACGGCATCCGCACCTGGCCGGCGCTGCGCGCGCTGCCCCGGCTGGGGATCAGCGTGCTCGCCGAGGGGCAGGGCGAGCTGGCGCGAGCCCTCGCCTCGCGCCGTCCCGAGCGGTTCGACGCGGTCGACTGGACCGCCACCGCCGACGGCGCGCTGCGCATCGAGCCCGCGACGGCGTGGTTCGACTGCGCGGTGGAGTCCGAGCTGCCGGCCGGGGACCACCTGATCGTGCTGCTACGGGTGCTCGACCTCGACGTCGTGCCGGGGCGGGCGCCGCTGGTCTGGCACGGCAGCGCGTTCGCCGCCCTGGGCTGAGCCGGGCGCCGGTCGGTCGGGGCGAGCGGCCCGCCGGGGCGTCTGCCACCGGGCTCCGGCGCCCAGCGCCCCGGCCGCGTCCCCGGAGTTGACCAGCGAACAGGTGGCCAGCGACAGGCACCCGCAGCCGATGCACGAGCCGAGGTCGACCCGCAGCCGCTGCAGGCCGGCGACCGCCTCGTCCACCCGCGCCAGCCAGGTGGCGGTCAGCCGGGACCACTCCTCGGCGGTCGGCGCCCGGTCGGCGGGCACCTCCGCGAGCAGCTGCTGGATCTCCGCCAGCGACAGCCCGACCCGCTGGGCTGCGGCGACGACCGCGAGTCGCCGGAGCACGTGCCGGGCGAAGAACCGCTTGTTGCCCGGCCCGCGCACGGAGGCGACCAGCCCGCGGGACTCGTAGAAGCGCAGCGTCGGCAGGCTGAGCCCGCTGCGCCGGGACACCTCGCTGATGCTCAGCAGCCCGGCACCGGCAGCGGGCGCGGTCACTCCGCGACCGGTCCCCGCGCCGCGCGGAGCAGCTCCGCCCGGTCGACCACCTTGACCCGCTCCCGCCCGGCTCGCTCGCCGAGCGAGCGCTCGAAGGCGTCCACCAGCTCCCAGCCGGCCCACTCGACCAGGTGCACGCCGCGCCGGCGCAGCAGCGCCGGGACGGCCTCCGGGTCCCGCTGGGCGGCGCGGGGCAGCCCGGGCAGGTCGGCGACCAGGTGCCCGACCGTCTCCGCGGCGTCGGACTTGGTGTGCCCGATCAGGCCGACCGGCCCGCGCTTCACCCAGCCGCTGGCGTAGAGCCCCGGCAGCGCCGAGCCGTCCGGCCCCAGCACCCGCCCCTCCGCGTTGGGCACGAGCCCGGCGACGGCGTCGAACGGCACGCCGGGCAGCGGGGAGCTGCGGTAGCCGACCGCGCGGTAGACCGCCTGCACGTCGAGCACGGAGGTCTCCCCGGTGTCGACGACGGTGCCGTCGCCGGTCAGCGCCGTGCGGGCCAGCTCCACGCCGGTCACCCGGTCGGTGCCCAGCAGCCGCGCCGGTCGGGTGAGGAAGTGCAGGTGCAGCCGCCGCGGCGCGGCCCGGGCCGCCGGGTCCTGGGTGGCGAAGCCGGTGAGCGTCTCCACCAGCTGGGCCAGCTGGTGGGATGCGGCCACGGCCGCGCGCGACGCGTCGTCGAACTGCAGGTCGGCGGGGTCGACGACGACGTCGACGCCGGGCACCTCACCGAGTTCGCGCAGCTCCAGCGGCGTGAAGCGGGCCTGTGCCGGACCGCGGCGGGCGAGCAGGTGCACGTCGGTGACGGCGCTGGCGGCCAGCTGGGCGCGGACGGTGTCGGGCACGTCGGTGTCGGCGAGCCCCGCGTCGTCGCGGACCAGCATCCGGGCGACGTCCAGCGCGACGTTGCCGGCCCCGACGACGGCGACGACCGGGGTCTCCAGCGGCCAGTCGCGCGGGGCCTCGGGGTGACCGGCGTACCAGGAGACGAACTCCGCGGCCCCGTGCGACCCGGGGAGCTCGGCGCCCGGGACGCGCAGCTCGGCGTCGCGGTCCGCGCCCGTGGTGAGCACGACCGCGTCGTAGGCCGAGCGCAGGTCCGCCAGCGTCAGGTCGGTGCCGAACTCCACGTTGCCGAGGAACCGGATGCCCCCGCGGGCCACCATCCGGTGCAGCGACCTGGTGATCATCCGGGTGATCCGGGGGTGGTCGGGGGCGACGCCGTAGCGGACCAGCCCGAACGGCGCCGGCAGCCGCTCGAACAGGTCGACCTCCACGGCCACCTCCCGGTGCCGGCTCAGCGCGTCGGCGGCGAAGAACCCGGCCGGCCCGGCGCCGATCACCGCCACCCGGTACGGCGCGGCGCTCACGCGATCCCCGCGCGGGCGCGCAGCAGGTCGGCGACGTCGGCCAGGCCGACCTCCACCCGGCTGTACACCTCCGGGTCGAGCACCAGCGCGCCGTCGAAGGAGCCGGCGTTGGCGTAGAACGCGACCGGCACGGTCAGCGCCTGGAAGAAGGCGAACAGCGGCCGCAGCTGGTGCTCCAGCACCAGGGCGTGCCGGTCGCTGCCGCCGGTGGCCACCAGCAGCACGGGCTTGTTGGCCAGCGCGTACTGGTCGACCAGGTCGAACAGGTGCTTGAACATGCCGGGGTAGGACCCCCGGTAGACCGGCACCGCGGGGATCAGCAGGTCGGCGGTCTCGACCAGCCGCAGCGCCGCCTCGACGTCGGCGGGGACGTCGTCGCGGGTGACCGCGCCGGTGAAGCCGGCACCCAGCCCGTACACGTCGACCCGGTGCACCTCGATCGGCATGAGGTCGGCGAGGGTGTCGGTGACCACCCCGGCCAGGCCCATCGTCTTCGACCCCTCGGTGCGCGGACTGCCGTTGACGACGACGACCTGCAGCGCCCGGCTCACGCCCCGGCCCCCGCCGGCACCCGGACCTCCCGGCGCAGCACCGGGGCGACCTCGGTGCCGAACAGCTCGATCGCGGCCAGGTGATCGCGCTGCGGCACGCCACCGAAGCCCAGCTGGACGTTGGCGCGGGTCACGCCGTACAGCTCGGCGAAGGTGGCGATCTTGTCGATGACCTCCTGCGGGCTGCCCACGACGAGGCCGCCGCCGGGGGTGGCCTGCGCGTCGAACGCGCGTCGCGGCAGGTCGAAGCCGCGGCCGCGCTGGTGGTTGTTCTCCCGCATGCCCACGGAGAAGTACGGGAACATCGTGTCCCGCGCCGCCTGGCTGGTCCGGCCGACGTAGCCATGGGTGTTGATGCTGATCGGCAGAGCCGCCGGGTCGTGCCCGGCCTGGGCCGCCGCCTGCCGGTAGTACCCGACGGTCGGCACGTGGGAGTTCACCGGGCCGAGCAGGATGGCCAGCGCCATCGGCAGCCCGAGCGCGCCGGCGCGCACCGCCGACGACGGCGTGCCCCCGACGCCCACCCAGATCGGCAGCTCCTCCTGCAGCGGGCGCGGGGCGACGTCGGCGGCCACCAGCGGGGCCCGGTGCCGGCCGGACCAGGTGACCGGGTTGGTGCCCCGGATGGCCAGCAGCAGGTCGAGCTTCTCGGCGAAGAGCTCCGCGTAGTCCTCCAGCGAGTAGCCGAACAGCGGGAAGGACTCGGTGTAGGAGCCGCGCCCGGCGATGAGCTCGGCCCGCCCGCCGGAGATCAGGTCGAGGGTGGCGAAGTCCTGGAACACCCGGACCGGGTCGTCGGAGCTGAGCACGGTCACCGCGCTGGTCAGCCGGATCCGCTCGGTGCGCGCGGCGGCGGCGGACAGCAGCGGCACCGGCGAGGAGGCGATGAAGTCCGAGCGGTGGTGCTCCCCCACGCCGAAGACGTCCAGCCCGACCTGGTCGGCGAGGACCGCCTGCTCGATCGTCTCGCGGACGCGGGTCTGCGGCGACGGCGTCGTGCCGGTGGACAGGTCCGGGGTCACCTCGCCGAAGGTGATGATGCCCAACTCGAAGGCCACGGGGCTCCCTCTCTCTCGTGCGGGTGGTCTGCGCACCACCGTACGCCGTTTTCCTGACGTGTCAGCGACTCGCCGGCTACCCTCGTCGGCATGGACGACGTCGCCTGGCTGGACGAGCGGGAGGAGCGGGTGTGGCGCGCCTTCCTGGCGCTGGGCCGCGCGGTGGACGTCGCCGTCGACCGGCAGCTCACCGCTGAGGGGCTCTCCACCGCGGAGTACGCGGTGCTCGCCTCGCTGTCGGAGGCGCCACAGGACGCGGTGCGGGCCCGGGAGCTCGCCCGCGAGATCGGCTGGGAGTCCAGCCGGCTGGCCCACCAGCTGCGCCGGATGGAGAAGCGCGGCCTGCTCACCCGCGGCCAGTGCCCCGACGACGCGCGGGGGACGATGGTGCACCTGACCGCCGAGGGGCGGGCGGCGCTCACCCGGGCCGCGCCGGGGCACGTGCGCACCGTCCGCGCGCACTTCGTCGACCTGCTCACCGCCGAGGAGCAGACGGCGCTGGCCGCGGTCCTGGAGCGCCTCGCCGCCGCCCGGGACGACGGCGGGACCGGACCGGGCTGAACGGGGCCGGTGCGCTCTCCGCGCGGAAAGCGCACCGAACCGCCTCGCTTTCCGCGCGGGAAGCGTGGCGGGGGCTCGCTGGCTAGCCTGGTCCGGTGATCCTGATCGTCGTGAAGTTCCCCGTCCGCCCCGAGTTCGCCGACCGCTGGCCCGAGCTGGTCGCCGAGTTCACCACCGCGGTGCGCGCCGAGCCCGGCAACGTCATGTTCGAGTGGTCGCGCAGCGTCGAGGAGCCGAACAGCTACCTGCTGGTGGAGGGCTTCGCCGATGCCGAGGCCGGTGCCACGCACACCTCGTCGGCGCACTTCCAGAAGGCGATCGGCGAGATGCCCGACTGGATCGCCGCGACCCCGTCGATCATGTACGTCGACTCCGCCGATCTCGCCGGCTGGGGCCCGATGGCCGAGGTCCAGCCTCGCGGCTGACCGCCGCCCGCGCACCGGCCGGGGCGAGCGCCCCGGCCGGTGTGCGACCGTTCCCCCATGGTGAACGTGCTGTCCATCCAGTCGCACGTGGCCTACGGCCACGCCGGCAACGCCTCGGCGGTCTTCCCGCTGCAGCGGCTGGGCATCGAGGTCTGGCCGGTGCACACCGTCCAGTTCTCCAACCACACCGGCTACGGCTCCTGGACCGGCCGGGTCTTCGACGGCCAGGCCGTCGAGGAGGTCGTGCAGGGCATCGCCGACCGCGGCGTGCTCGGCAGCTGCGACGCGGTGCTGTCCGGCTACATGGGCTCGGCCGACATCGGCCACGCGGTGATCGGCGCCGTCGCGAAGGTCCGCGCCGCCAACCCCGCCGCCGTCTGGTGCTGCGACCCGGTGATCGGTGACGTCGGGCGCGGCGTCTTCGTCCGGCCGGGCATCCCGGAGTTCATGCGCGAGGTCGCCGTCCCGGCCGCGGACCTGGTCACCCCCAACCACTTCGAGCTCGACCTGCTCGCCGGCACCCGCACCACCTCGCTGACGTCGGTGAAGGACGCCGTCGCCGCGGTGCAGGCGCTGGGCCCCCGCGTCGTGCTCACCACCTCGCTGATCGCCGAGGACACCCCCGACGACGCCGTCGACCTGCTGGCCTCGGAGGGCGGACGGCACTACCGGGTGCGCACCCCCCGCCTCGGGGTCTCGGTGAACGGCGCCGGCGATGCGATCGCCGCGCTGTTCCTCGCCCACTGGCTGGAGACCCGTTCGGCCGCCGAGTCGCTGGGCCGCGCGGCCGCATCGGTGTTCGGGCTGCTGCGCCGCACCGCCGAGGCGGGGTCCCGGGAGATCCTGCTGGTGGCCGCCCAGGACGAGTATGTCTCCCCCACCCAGACCTTCGACGTGACCGAGGTGTGACCGTGACCGACTTCCCACCGCTGACCGAGCTCGCCGCCCAGGAGGAGGAACTGCAGTTCCGCTCCTTTTCCAACGACGACGCCTGGGAGCTGGGTCTGGCCCTGGTCACCCGGGCCCGCGGCGAGGGGCTGCCGGTGGCCGTCGACATCAGCCGGAACGGCCACCAGCTCTTCCACGCCGCCCTGCCGGGGACGGCGCCGGACAACGACACCTGGATCCGCCGCAAGGCCGCCGTCGTCGACCGGTTCGGGCACAGCTCCCTCTACGTCGGGCAGCGGGCCCGCGAGGAGGGGACGACGTTCGAGGAGCAGTTCGGCCTGGACCCCGACCGCTACCGGGCGCACGGCGGGGCGTTCCCGGTGCTGGTACGCGACGTCGGCCCGGTCGGCGTCGTCGTGGTCTCCGGGTTGCCGCAGGTCGCCGACCACGAACTGGTGGTCGCCGTCCTGCGGGAGCACCTCGCGGCCCAGCCCGGCTGACCCGGGGGGGGGGGGGGGGGGGGGGGGGGGGGGGGGGGGGGGGGGGGGGGGGGGGGGGGGGGGGGGGGGGGGGGGGGCTGGGGGGGGAGTGTGGTTGTGTTTTGAGGCGACGAAGCGGACCCCGG
>NZ_JBJGZY010000061.1:0-18049 GCF_054050755.1 Modestobacter sp. SYSU DS0511 | reverse complement strand
ATCGCAGAACGACCAGGCCGAATGGGGGTTTAACTATATGGCACTGACTTTCGGCACGCTGTTGAGTTCTCAAGGAGCGGACGCGCACGAAACCCGACCGAATCTCTCCGGCCCTCGTTCGCGGCGGTGTTCCCCACTGTACACCGAGTTCCGCAGCGGCTCACCCTCAGGGGGTTCGGCCGGCGGTTTCCCAGGCCTTGCGGCCCGGTCCGTTCTCGCTCGGTGCAGAAGGAACATTACACGCCCTCAGAGGGCCCTGCAAACCGGGGGGTCCCGCGGGGTCTTCCGAAGACACCGAAGGGCCGCTGACCTGGGAGAACGGCCCTCAGGCCACCCCGCGGGGGCGGTACTGGACGCTGACCCTGGGTCCGACCGCCTTTGCCGTCTTCGGGATGCAGTGCTCCCAGGTTCGCTGGCAGGAGCCGCCCATGACCACCAGGTCACCGTGGCCGAGCGGGAATCGGAGGCTCTCGCCGCCACCGACCGGGCGCAGCAGGAGTGGGCGGGGCGAGCCGAAGGAGACGATCGCGACCATGGTGTCCGCCGAGCGGCTGCGCCCGATGCGGTCGCCGTGCCACGCGACGCTGTCACGACCGTCGCGGTAGAGGCACATGCCCGCCCTGACGAACGGCTCCCCGAGTTCGGGGGCGTAGTACGCGTCGAGGCTGTGCCGGGCCGCGGTGAGGAGTGGGTGCGGCAGCTGCTCGCCACCTCCGTACCAGCGCAGCAGGCGGGGCACGGCGACCTCGCGGTCGTACATCTGCCGGCGGTCGGCACGCCAGCCGATGTCGCCCAGCAGCACATCGAGCACTGCGTCCGAGCCCTCCACCCAACCGGGCAGGTGGTCGACCCAGGCGCCGCGACTCAGCTGGTGGCGGGTGACGCGACCGGCGAGCGGCGTCAGCGCCGCCTCCTCGGCGACGTCCCACATGGACGGCTGGCTCGGCCCCGTCCGGAGGCTCGGCACGAGCGTGCGAGTGCTGAGGGGGACGGGGTCCTTCTCCATGACCGGAGGCTACTCCCGGTTTCGCACAGTTGTTCGAAACCCTGTGGACAACCTCAGGCGGAGAGCGCCAGCGCGAAGGGCAGCACCGCCCCGGCCCCGGCGAGCCGCAGCTCCCGGCCCGCGACGGTCATCGTCCAGCGCGAGTCGGCCAGGTCGTCGACGAGGAGGACCGGGGCGTCGCCCAGCCGGGCGAGCTGTTCGCGCAGGTCGGGCCCGACGACGATCCGCTGCCACACCCCCGCCAGCCGGAAGGCGCTGTTGCCCCCCGGTCCGCCGGTGGGTCCGCCGTGCGCGAGGTCGAGGGTGCCGAGGTAGGGCAGCCGGCCCATGCGGGCCAGCCCCTCGGCCACTCCCGTGACCAGCGCCGGCCGCCGTCGCGAGGGCATGGCCACGACCGCTCCCGGGCGCTGCGCCCAGTCCCAGGCGCCGAGCACCCGGCCGCAGGCCTTCAGCAGCTCCTCGTCCGGCGGTGCGTCGGTGGGCAACCCCGGACGGATCACCCGGTGGCTGACGTCGTAGGCGGCGTCCGGGTCCTCCTCCAGCGGCGGGGCCTCGAGGTCGTCGGCCAGCGTCGCCACCCCGCCGACCCCGTCGTCACCGAGCAGCGTGCGCAGCCGCTGGCCCCAGCCGAGGTCGGTCAACCGGGCCACGGCCCGTCCGGTGGCGATCTGCTCACCCGGCGCGATCTTGCCCTTCACCTCGACCCCGAGCCGGTCGGCGCCCGTGGGCCACTGGGCGCGCGGCGCCAGCTCCACCCCGGGCCGGTCCAGCCGGGCGGAGGCCGCCTCGGCCGCGCCGGCCGGCACGTCGGTGGCGTACCAGGGGCCGGCGCACACGTCGCAGCGGCCGCAGGGGGCGGCGGTCGGGTCGTCGAGCGCCTCCTGCAGGAAGGCCATCCGGCATGCGGCGGTGTCGACCGGCTTGGCGTAGGTGAGCATCGACCGCTGCTCCGCCTCCCGGGTGGCGGTGACCCGGGCGTACCGGTCGGCGTCGTAGACCCACGGGACGCCGGTGGAACGCCACCCGCCCTGCACGCGCTCGACCGCGCCGTCGACGGCCAGCACCTTCAGCAGCAGTTCGAGCCGGGAGCGGCGGACGTCGGCCACGGTCTCCAGGCGGGCCACCGACCAGGCCTTGCCGTCGGCCATGGCGGTCAGCACCGCCGCCGCGTGGTCCTCCCGCGGCATCGACGAGGTGGCGAACCACTGCCAGATCGCGATGTCCTCGGGCCCGGGGAGGAGCAGCACGTCGGCGTGGTCCACCGCGCGACCCGCGCGGCCGACCTGCTGGTAGTAGCTGACCGGCGACGACGGCGCCCCCAGGTGGACGACGAACCCCAGGTCGGGCTTGTCGAAGCCCATGCCCAGCGCCGAGGTGGCGACCAGCGCCTTCACCCGGTTCTCCCGCAGCGCCTCCTCGGCGTCCTTGCGGTCGGCGTCGTCGAGCCGGCCGGTGTAGGCGCGCACCTCGTGCCCGGCGTCACGGAGCAGCGCCGCCGTCTCCTCGGCCGCGGCGACGGTGAGCGTGTAGACGATGCCGCTGCCCGGCAGGTCACCGAGGTGGGCGGCGAGCCAGGCCAGCCGCGCCCGGTCGGTGTCCAGCCGGAGCACGCCCAGGCGCAGCGAGTCCCGCGCCAGGGGACCGCGGACGGTCGTGACCTCCACCCCGCCGGCGCCGAGCTGCTCGGCGACGTCGTCGACCACCCGCTCGTTCGCCGTCGCCGTGGTGGCGAGCACCGGGGTGCCCGCGGGCAGCTGACCGAGCAGGTCGCGGATGCGCCGGTAGTCGGGGCGGAAGTCGTGCCCCCAGTCGGAGACGCAGTGCGCCTCGTCGACCACCAGCAGCCCGCACCGGTCGACCAGGCCGGGCAGCTGCTCGTCGCGGAAGCGCGGGTTGGTCAGCCGCTCCGGGGAGACCAGCAGGACGTCGACGTCGTCGGCGGCGAGCCGGGCGTTGACGTCGTCCCACTCGGTGACGTTGGAGCTGGAGATCTCCACGGCCTTGATGCCGGCCCGGGCGGCGGCCGCCACCTGATCACGCATGAGCGCGAGCAGCGGGCTCACCAACAGCGTCGGTCCGGCGCCGCGCCGCCGCAGCAGCGCGGTCGACACGAAGTAGACGGCGGACTTGCCCCACCCCGTGCGCTGCACGACCAGTGCCCGCTGCTGCCGCTCGACCAGCGCGGCCACCGCCGCGTCCTGGCCCTCGCGGAAGACCGCATCGGGGCGCCCGGTGAGCTCGCGCAGGACGCCCAGGGCCTCGTCGGCCAGTTCGGTCGAGGGAGGTGCCACCGTTGTCACGCCCCCGACCGTAGGCGTCGGCACCGACAACCGGGACCCGGTGTGCGGAGACTGTGGACGAACGGTTGGATGGCGACTGATGCTGCCGCCGGACAACCACGTGCACAGCGAGTTCTCCTGGGACACCGGGCCACGGGCCTCGCTCCTGCGGGCCTGCGCGCGCGCCGTGGAGATCGGCCTCCCCGCGATCGCCTTCACCGAGCACCTGGACTTCACGTTCTGGGACGCCGCGGACCGCGCCACCGCGCAGGGCCTGACCGACCGCCACCCGGCCAACCAGCTGCCGATCGACGTCGACCTCTACGCCGAGACGATCTGGGAGGCCCGGCAGCGCTTCCCGCAGCTGCGGGTGTGGTCGGGCGTGGAGGCCGGCGAGCCGCACCTGTTCGGGGCGAGCGTCGCCGCGCACCTCGGCGCCTCGCCGGTCGACCGCATCCTGGGGTCGCTGCACTCCCTCCCGGTCGACGGCCGGCTCATGGGCGTCAACCGGCTGCTGCACGCACCGGGCACCGACGTCGTCGCCACGATGCGCCGCTACCTCGCCGAGATGGTCGGGATGATCGAGACCAGCGACGTCTTCCAGGTGCTGGCGCACTGCGACTACCCGCGGCGCTACTGGCCCGGCGGTCGCGATGCCTACCCGGAGGCGGAGTTCGAGGAGGAGTACCGGGCGGTCTTCCGGGCGCTGGCCGGCAGCGGCCGCGCGCTCGAGGTCAACACGACCAGCCCGCTGTGGTCGGTGGAGCTGCTGCGCTGGTACCGCGAGGAGGGCGGGGACGCGGTGAGCTTCGGCAGCGACGCGCACCAGCCGTACCTGGTCGGGCAGCGCTTCGACCTCGCGGTCGACGTCGTCGAACAGGCCGGTTTCCGCCCCGGCCGGGACCGCTTCGACTTCTGGCGTCGTTGAGTAACGGAACCCGGAGGTAACGGTCCGCTCCGGGGCTGCCGAGAACACCGACGTGACCGATCTGCAGACCACCCAGGACGTCGTCTCGTTCGCGGAGATGGCCGCTGCCGGGCGCGAGCGAGTCGAGCGCCTGCACGACGAGGCCATGCAGCTGATCGCCGACCTCGCCGAGCACTGGGACGAGGCCGAGCCGGCCCTGGCGGAGCCGGACGACGTCCCCGCCCGCGACGACACGGTGGACGACGCCGCAGCCGGCGAGGAGGCCCGGGCGCAGGCCGAGGAGCCGGCCGGCGACGTCGCCGTGCACGCGGACCAGGACCAGGACGAGGACGAGGACGAGGACGAGGCTGTCGCGGAGCCCGAGGAGATCCGGGTGCTGCTGCCCTCCGAGCTCCCGGCCCTGCCACCGCTCCCGGTGCACCGGGACGCCGCCCGCCTGGCCACGGCCGTCACCGACGAGTTCGCCCTCCCCATCGAGGACGCGCACCACACGATCGCCGCCTGACGCGGGTACTTCACCGCTAAGGCATCCTGCCGCTAGGGTCCGGCGGGTGACCTCTCCCCACCGTGTGGTCGTCGCCCTGGGCGGCAACGCGATGACCGGCCCCGACGGGTCGGCCACGCCCGGTGCACAGCGTGCCGCGATCGCCGTCGCCGCAGGGCACCTGGCCGCCGTGGTCGCCACCGGGGTCGAGGTGGTGGTCACCCACGGCAACGGTCCGCAGGTGGGGAACCTGCTGGTCAAGAACGAGCTGGCCGCGCACGAGGTGCCCCCGGTCCCGCTGGACTGGAACGTCGCCCAGACCCAGGCGACGATCGGCTTCACCCTCGCCGACGAGCTGGACGCCTCGCTCGCCGCCCGCGGGCTGCCGCAGCGCACCGCGGCCCTGGTCACCCGCACGCTGGTCGACCCCGCCGACCCCGGGTTCCGGTCGCCGACCAAGCCGGTCGGCCGGCACCTGCCGCGGGACCGTGCGCAGCACTTCATCGAGCTGGGCCAGGTCTGGGAGGACCGCGGGGAACGCGGCTGGCGGCGCGTGGTCGCCTCCCCCGAGCCCCAGTCGGTCGTCGACGTCCCGGCGATCCGGGCGCTGGCCGGAGCCGGCTTCGTCGTCGTCTGCGCCGGGGGCGGCGGCGTGCCGGTGGTCGACGGCCACGACGGCGGCGCCCTCCATGGCGTCGAGGCGGTCATCGACAAGGACCTGACCGCAGCCCTGCTCGCGGCCGACCTCGACGCCGACACCCTGGTCATCGCCACCGACGTCCCCCACGTGATGGTCGACTTCGGCACGCCGGCCGCCCGGCCGCTGGGCCGGGTCACCGTCGCCGAGGTGCGGGCGCACGCCGCGGCGGGGCAGTTCGCCCGCGGCAGCATGGGCCCCAAGGTCGAGGCCGCGCTCCGCTTCGTCGACCGCCGGCCCGGCGCCCGCGCCGTCATCACCTCGCTCGAGCACATCTCCGACGCCGTCACCGACGACGTCGGCACCGTCCTGTCCGTCTGAGCCAACGAGGAGAACGCCGTGCCCGCACCGATCGAGGTCCGCAAGGTCCCGCTGCACAACGTCAGTGACGCCTCCGAGCTCGCCAAGCTCATCGACGACGGCGTCATGGAGGCCGACCGGGTCGTCGCCGTCATCGGCAAGACCGAGGGCAACGGTGGCGTCAACGACTACACCCGGATCATCGCCGACCGGGCCTTCCGCGAGGTGCTGCTGGAGAAGGGCTCGCGGAGCAAGGAGGAGGTCGGCGAGATCCCGATCGTCTGGTCGGGCGGCACCGACGGCGTGATCAGCCCGCACGCCACGATCTTCGCCACGCTGCCCGAGGAGTCGGTGGAGAAGACCGACGAGCCGCGGCTGACCGTCGGCTACGCGATGAGCGACGTGCTGCTGCCCGAGGACATCGGGCGCATCGCCATGGTGGAGAAGGTCGCCGAGGGCGTGCGCCGGGCGATGGAGGCCGCCGGGATCACCGACCCGGCCGACGTGCACTACGTGCAGACCAAGACCCCGCTGCTGACCATCGAGACGATCCGCGAGGCGAAGTCCCGCGGCAAGGACACCTACTACGACGAGCCGCACGGCTCGATGGACCTCTCCAACGGGACGACGGCGCTGGGCATCGCGGTGGCGCTGGGCGAGATCGAGATGCCGACGCAGGAGCAGGTCATGCGCGACCTGTCGCTGTACAGCGCGGTGGCGTCCTGCTCCTCGGGCGTGGAGCTGGACCGGGCGCAGATCGTCGTCGTCGGCAACGCCCGCGGGCACGGCGGCAACTACCGGATCGGCCACTCGGTGATGAAGGACGCGCTCGACCAGGACGGCATCTGGGACGCCATCCGCCAGGCCGGGCTCGACCTGCCCGAGCGGCCGCACGTCAGCGACCTCGGCGACCGGCTGGTCAACGTCTTCCTCAAGTGCGAGGCCGACCCGACCGGCTACGTGCGCGGCCGGCGCAACGCGATGCTCGACGACTCCGACGTCTTCTGGCACCGCCAGATCAAGGCCACCGTCGGCGGCGTGGCCGCATCCGTGACCGGCGACCCGGCGGTGTTCGTGTCGGTGGCCGCGGTGCACCAGGGCCCCAGCGGCGGCGGCCCGGTCGCCGCGATCATCAAGGCCTGACGGACGACGCGCGGCGCCGGTCCGGGGAGCTCCCGGGCCGGCGTCTCCCTCGCCCTCAGGGCAGCTCGACCCCGGTGAGGTCGGCGCAGGCGGCGAGCAGCCCCTCCTGGACGGCGACGTCGGATGCGACCGCAGGAGCCTCCCGGCGCCGCTGGTGGTACCAGTAGCCGCCGCTGGAACGGGCCTCCGCGTCGTCGCCGACCGCCAGCCAGGCCTGCGTGACCGGCCCCTGCGACAGGTCGTCGGGGGCGCCGGCGCCGCCCATCCTCGTCGGCACCCAGCCGGGCTCGACGGCGTTGGTCGCCACGTCGGGCCAACGCCGGGCGACGGCGAACGCGAGGACGACGTCCCACAACTTGCTGTCGGCGTAGGCCTGCGAGCCGTTCCAACGCCGCCGGGTCCACTGGAGGTCGTCCAGTGCGGAGTTGCCGCCGCGGGCCATCCCGGACCCCAAGTAGACCAGCCGCTCCGGCCGCGAGATCAGCGCGGTGAGCAGGTACGGGGCCAGCACGTTGACCGCGAAGACGTGCGCCAGGCCGTCCTCGGTCTCGATCCGCCGGGGTTCCCGGTAGCCGACGGCGGCGTTGTGCACCACCGCGTCGAAGCGGCCGAGCGCCTCGGCCTGGGATGCCACCGTCCGCATCCCGGCGATGGTGGACAGGTCACCCACGACCACGGCCTCGGCGGCGGGCAGCGCCGCCCGGGCGTCGTCGGCGCGGGAGTCGTTCCGCGCGTGCAGGGTCACGGCGTGGCCCTGGGCGGCCAGCAGCTGCCCGGCCATCAGGCCGAGCCCGTCGGTGGAGCCGGTGATCAGGACGCGGCTCACGGCAGGATCGCATCCACGTAGCCGCCGTCGACGCGCAGCGCTCCACCGGTGGTCGCCGAGGCCAGCGGGGAGGCGAGGTAGACGCACATGTTCGCGATCTCCTCGGGCTCGATCAGCCGCTGCAGCAGCGACTGCGGCCGGTGCCGGAGCATGAACTCCCGCTGGGCGTCGACCCACGGCAGGTCACGGCCGACCAGCGAGTACACGAACTCCTCGACGCCCCCGGTGTGCGTCGGCCCGGCGATCACCGAGTTGACCGTGACCCCGGTGCCGGCGGCGTCCTTGGCGAAACCGCGGGACACGGCGAGCAGCGCGGTCTTCGACATCCCGTAGTGGATCATCTCGGCCGGGATGGTCACCGCGGAGTCGCTGGCGATGTACTGCACGCGGCCCCAGCCGCGCACCTTCATCCCGGGCAGGTAGGCGCGGGTGAGGCGCACGCCGGTGAGCACGTTGACCTCGAAGTAGCGGCGCCACTCGTCGTCGGTGATCTCCAGGGCCGGCCTGGCCCCGAAGACGCCCAGGTTGTTGACCAGGACGTCGACGTCGGGCACCTGCTCGAGCAGCACCGCCGTTCCCTCGTCGGTGGTGACGTCACCGGCCACGGTGGTCACCTCGCCGTCGACCTGTCCCGCGGCGGCATCGAGCTTCGCGGCGTCCCGCCCGGTGAGGACGACGGACGCCCCGGCCGCCGCCAGGCCCCGGGCGATGGCCAGGCCGATGCCCTGCGACGAGCCGGTGACCAGCGCCCGCTTCCCGCTGAGGTCGATCTGCATGGTCACCTCAAGCCCGGCGGTGGCGGCGCCTGTTCCCGGTCAGGCGACGGTCGTCTCCAGGGTCACCGGCACGTTGCCGCGGGTGGCGTTCGAGTACGGGCACATCTGGTGCGCAGCCTCGACCAGGGCCTCCGCGGTCGCCTGGTCGACGCCGCCCAGCTCGACGTGGAGTGCGACCTCCAGCCCGAACCCGCCGTCGTCGTTGCGGCCGATGCCGACCTCGGCGGTGACCGCGGAGTCGGAGATCGGCGCCTTCCGCTGACCGGCGACCGCCTTCAGCGCCGAGTGGAAGCAAGCCGCGTAACCGGCCGCGAACAGCTGCTCGGGGTTGGTCGCCCCGCCCGGGCCGCCCATCTCCTTGGGCACCGCCAGGTCGAGGTCGACGAACCCGTCGTCGGAGCGGGTGTGGCCGTTGCGGCCGTCCCCGGTCGAGGTGGCGACGGCGGTGTAGACGGCGGGCATCGGGACCTCCTGGCTCGGGTGCGGACCACGCACTCCTGCCCGGCCGTTGCTCAGTCCAAGCGCTGCAGGTGGCGTGGCGGGACGGCGTCGACCAGCCAGACCCCGTTGGCCGAGCGGGTGAAGGCGGCGCCGTCCCGGACCATCGCCGCTGCGTCCACCCGCAGCACGACGGGTGTCCCCCGCCGTGCGCCGACCCTGCGGGCCGTCGCCACGTCGGCGCTCAGGTGCACCGCGTGCCGGTTCCCCGGCCCCAGCCCCTCGGCGAGGATCGCGGGGAGGAACCGCTCGACCGTGCCGTGGAACAGCTCGGCCGGCGGGGCGGTGGCGACGTAGCCCAGGTCGACCGGCACGCTGTGCCCCTGGCTGGCCCGGATCCGGGTGCCGGTGGGGTCGAGGGCGAACCGCTGCTTGTCGTTGCGGGCGACGACGTCGTCCAGCTGGGCCCGGGTGAGGTGCAGGACGACGAGCAGCTCGTCGACGTCGGCCCAGCCGGCGCCGTCCAGGGTGAGCCCGACGGCGTCCGGCCGGTGCCGCAGCACGTAGGACAGCCGCTTGCTCACCCGGACGACGTCCGGCCCGCGGCAGTCAGGCCGCCCGGCCACCGGCCTCCGCCTTGACGTCGGCGGCGTACCGGTCGACGTACTCGGCGCCGGAGAGCCGCTGCAGCTCCGACATCACCCGGTCGGTGATCTCCCGGAGGGTGGCGGCGTCTGACCCCTGCTCGCCGGAGAAGTCCAGCGGCGCACCGAACCGCACGACCACCCGGCCCGGCCGGGGCAGCCGGGCGCCCGCCGGGTACAGCGCGTAGCTGCCGATGACGGCGACCGGCACGACCGGGGCGCCGGTGGCCAGCGCCAGTCGCGCCACGCCCGTCTTGCCGCGGTGCAGCCGGCCGTCGGGCGACCGGGTGCCCTCGGGGTAGATGCCCAGGAGCCCACCGGCGGCCAGGACCTCCTGCCCGCGCTGCAGGGCGGCGCCGGCGGCCGAGGCCCCGCCCCGGTCCAGCGGCACCATGCCGATGCTCTCCATCAGCAGGCGCAGGGCGCGGCCGAGCAGGCCGGGCCGGGTGAAGAACTCGCTCTTGGCCAGGTACGTCACGCGCCTGCGGGTCAGCAGCGGTGGGAAGAACTGGTCGAGGGTCGAGGGGTGGTTGCCGGCGAGGATCACCGGCCCGCTGGCCGGGAGGTGCTCGAGCCCCTCGACCCGGGGGCGGAACATGCCCAGGATCAACGGCCGGGCGAGCGCCCGGACGACCGGGTAGGCGTCCACGCTCAGCGCTCGTCCGGCGCGCGGCCGGCGTGGTCGACCAGCTCCGCGGCGCTGCCGGGCTGCCCGTGCATGCGCGCGCAGGAGGCGCAGCAGAAGAAGACGCCGTCGGCCTCGACACCGTGGCCGACCACCTTGACGCCGCAGTGCTCGCAGACCGGCGCCAGCGCGTGGATGGCGCACTCGAAGCTGTCGAAGGTGTGCACCGCGCCGGCGGCGTGCACCTCGAAGCTGAGCCGGTAGTCGTTGCCGCAGACCTCGCAGCTGGCCATGGGGCGTTCCTCTCGTCGGCGGGGACGTCGTCGAGCGCCCTACCCGGGTCGTCCCGTCACATGCGAGATCCGCGATGTCGGGGCTTCCCGAGAGCAGTTGCCCCGACGTCGCAGATTTCGTGCGCGGCGCAGGCTCAGGCGGCGCGGGACTCCTCGGCGAGGGCGGCCAGCGCCTGCTCGAAGCACTGCTGCGGGGGCTGCACCAGGCCGGCGCCCACCTGGCCGGTGCCGGCGACCCGCCCGGCCATGCCGGTGTTGATCTGCGGCAGCCAGCCGGTGCGCGCGACCTGCAGGACGTCGATCCCGGTGGGTGAGCCGCGGAAGCCGAGGATGGGGATCTGCATCGCCGGGTTCTCGGCCAGGGTGAGCTGGTACATCCGCTCCGTCGTCGCCAGCGCGTCGGGCACCGTGCCGCCGACGAACCGGACGATCGCGGGCGCGGCGGCCATGGCGAACCCGCCGATGCCGTAGGTCTCCATGATCGCCGAGTCACCGATGTCGGGGTTGGCGTCGTCCGGGCCGTAGTCGCCGAGGAACAGGCCGACCGGGGTGTTGGCCGGGCCGGTGAACCAGCGGTCGCCGGTGCCGGCGGTCTGGATGCCGAACTCGGTGCCGTTGCGGGACATCACGGTGACCATCGTCGAGCCGGGGACGTCGCGGGCGGCGTCGAGCGCGAGCTTCGCCGAGGGCATGCCGAGGTTGAGGAAGAAGTGCTCGTTGCCGCCGATGAAGGCCAGCGCGGCGGCGATGTCGGCCGACGGCGCGTCGACGGCGACGATCGCCGGGGACAGCTCGCGCAGGGTCATCAGCGACCCGGCGCGGTTGCGGTTGTGCCCCTCGTCGCCCATCTGCAGCATCTGCGCGAGCACGGCCTTGACGTCCAGCGGCTCGGTGCGCGAGCGCACGGCCTTCGACAGCAGCGGGCCCAGCACGTCGCGCATCCAGGCCAGCCGGGTGAGCACCTCGTCGTTGAAGGCGCCCATCCGCAGCACCTTGCCCAGGCCCTCGTTGAGGTTGCAGAACGCCTGCCCGCCGTGCACCGGGTCGGTGAGGCACCACATCCACATCGACGGGCTGGTCACCCCGGCCATCGGGCCGACGGTGCGGTGGTGGTGGCAGGGGTCGAGGGTGATCTCGCCGGCGGCGAGGATCCGCTCGGCCTCCTCGACGGTGGAGGCCCAGCCCTCGAACATGCAGGCGCCGATGAGCGCACCGCGCATCGGGCCGGACGCCGCCTCCCAGGTCAGCGGCGGGCCGGAGTGCAGCAGCGTGCGGTCGCCGACGTCGAGCACCTCCCGCGCGGGCCGGACGTCGACCAGGTGGGAGCCGGCGGCGAGCAGCCGCTCGACCGCCGTCCGGTTGGCCGAGGCGCGGCGCGGGTCGAGCGCGAGCTGGGCGAGGTCGCCGGCGGCGCCGAAGCCGGGCGGGCGCCAGTCGACGTCGGTGACCGACGCGCCCTGGGCCCGGACGGCTGAGGAGAAGACCTCGACCCCCGCGGCGACGATGGACGGCGCGGCCGACAGCAGGGGGTTCACGCCTGGTCTCCGATCAGGTCGAGGGCGTACCGGGTGGCCTGGGCGTTGCTGGCGAACACCGCGGCACCGGCCTCGGCGAGCGCGTCGGCCTGCCGCGACCAGCCCTGCGGATCGGCCTCGGTGCCCACCAGCGCCACGACCACCGGCAGCCCGGCGGCCTGCAGGGCGGGGGCGAGGACGGCCGCGGGGTCCGGGTCGGCGCCGTACCCGAGGACGACGTCCAGCAGCAGGACGGCGGGCTCGCGGCTCTCCGCCAGGGCGGCGATCGCCTCCAGCCGCAGCGTCGGGTCGATCATCGGGTGCGCGCGCCCCACGGTGAGCGCGTCGTCGCCGAAGTCGATGACCACGTGACCGGCCGCCCGCAGGTCGGCGCCCTGGCCGGTGTCGAGGTCGAGCTCGGGCCGCAGCGGGGTGTTGGAGCGGACGTCGCCGAGCACCGGGGCGGCCAGCAGCATCGCCTCGTCGGCGAGCGTGCCGCCGGAGTAGAAGCCCTTGAGGACGGCGCCGGTCGGGACGGCGTCGGCGGCGCCCCGTCGCGCGGGCCACTCGGGGACGGCGACGCCCAGGTCGGCCAGCAGCGCCTCGACCGCGGCGGTGAGGTCGGGGGACTCCGGTGACAGCGCGGCCGAGCGCACCGGCGTGGCCAGCTGCCCGGCGGCCTGCTGGACCCGTTCGGCCACCTCGGGCGCCGGCGGCTTGGAGACCAGCAACACCCGCTCGGTGGCCGGGTCCGCGTCCAGGGCGGCGAGCGCGTCGAGGGTGGCCAGCCCGCCGACCGCCGTCGACAGGTCGCGGCCGCCGACGCCGAGCACGTGCGAGACGCCGACGCCGGCGGCGTCGAGCAGGCAGCTGACCTGCTGGGCGCCGGTGCCGCTGGCGGCGACCAGGCCGACCGGGCCGCGGCGGACGACGTTGGCGAAGCCGAGGGCCACGCCGGAGACGATCGCGGTGCCGCAGTCGGGGCCCATGACCAGCACGCCGGCGTCGTGCGCGGCGCGCTTGAGGGCCACCTCGTGCTCGACCGGGACGCCGTCGCTGAACACCAGCACGCTGCGGCCGGCGGCGATCGCGTCGGCGGCCTCCGCGACGGCGTACGGGCCGGGGACGCTGACGATGGCCAGCGCGGGGTCGCCGGCATCAGCGAGCGCGGCGCCGACGGTGCGGGCGGGGATCGCCTGCGCCGAGCCACGGTCCTCGCGGGCGGTGAGCGCGGCCTCCACGGCGGTGACCGCGGCGGTCAGCTCGGCGTCGTCGGCGGCGCGCAGCGCGATGAGCAGCTGGTCGGGCTGCGCCTCGCCGTCCGGGGCCAGGCCCATGCCGGCGGCGAGCTCGAGGTTGAGCGGCGTGGCCATCGCGACGAGCACCGCGGTGACCCCGTCCCGGGCGCCGATCTCCCGGCTGACCTGCATCAACCGAACCGAGTCGGCGTAGACGCCACTGCGCAGGGAGACGTGCCGGACGCCCTGATGATCGTTCACCCTCGCGGACGCTACCGGAGAGATGTCTCAGCGGTGAAGTACTTGTGCGGGCCCGGGTCGGCGCAACGAAGATTTAGCACTGAGGTACTTCCGCCCCGCGGGACGGCGATGACAGAGTGACGCCTTCCCCAACCCGCGCCTCAACACCCACCCGCCCGCACCCGAGCCCGGAGGTGACCCGCAGCCGGTGAAGCCCGCTCCGTTCGGCTATGCCGACCCGACGTCCGTCGACGAGGCCCTGCGCCTGCTTGACTCCGAGGGCGCGAAGGTGCTCGCCGGTGGCCAGTCGCTGCTGCCGCTGCTGTCCATGCGCCTGGCGGCGCCGACCACGCTGGTCGACATCAACCGGGTGCCGGGGCTGGACCGGATCGAGGCCGCCGACGACGGCGTCCGGGTGGGCGCACTGGTGCGGCACGCCGCGCTGCTCGCGTCGGCCAAGGCCGCCGCCGTCCAGCCGCTGCTGGGCCGGGCGACGGCGAACGTCGCGCACCCGGCGATCCGCAACCGCGGGACGACGGTCGGCTCCATCGCCCACGCCGACCCGTCGGGGGAGATGACCGCAGTGCTGGCACTGACGGACGGGTCCGTCACGGTCGCCACCCCGGGCGGGCCGGAGACGATCGGCTGGCGCGACTTCTTCGTCGGGCCGCTGGAGACCTCGGTGCACGGGCCGGCCGTCGTCACCGAGGTGTTCTTCCCGGCGCTGCCCGACCGCTCGGGGACGGCGTTCGCCGAGATCGCCCGGCGCAAGGGCGACTACGCGGTGGCCGGCGCCGCCGTCGTCGTCACGCTGGACGCCGACCGCCGGGTCGCCGCGGCGCGGGCGGCCTACCTGTCGGTCGGGCTGGTGCCCGAGGTGCACGACCTGACCGACGCGGTGGGCGGGCAGCCCGTCGACACCGCCGACTGGACGGCGGCCGGCGAGCTGGCCCGCGGCCTGGTCGAACCGGACGGCGACCTGCACGCCAGCGCCGACTACCGCAGGCTGCTGGTGGCCACGCTGACCGCCCGCACGTTGGCCGACGCCGCGGCCGAGGCCGCCTCCCGGACGGAGCAGTGATGACCGAGCAGACCCGGCGGATCTCCGTCGTCGTGAACGGTGTTGCACGTGAAGCATCGGTCCCGGTGCGCTGGCTGCTGTCCGACGCGCTGCGGCACGAGTTCGGGCTGACCGGCACCCACGTCGGCTGCGAGCACGGGGTGTGCGGGGCCTGCACGGTGCTCGTCGACGGCGAGCCGACCCGCTCCTGCCTGGTGCTCGCGGTGCAGGTCGACGGGCACGAGGTGACCACCGTCGAGGGTCTCTCCCGGCCGGACCACCAGGGCGGGGAGGTGCTGCACCCGATCCAGGAGGCGTTCCGCGAGTGCCACGCCCTGCAGTGCGGCTTCTGCACGCCGGGCTTCCTCACCACGATCGCCGCGGGTCTGGACGCCCGCGACCCCGCGGTGCCGATCTCCGAGGAGGAGGTCGACGAGCTGGTCGGGGGCAACCTGTGCCGCTGCACCGGCTACGCCAACATCAAGAAGGCCTGCCGCCGGGCAGCCGAGACCATGCGCGAGGCGGCGACATGACCACCAAGTTCTTCGGGGAGCCGGTGCGGCGGCGTGAGGACGCCCGGCTGATCGTCGGCAAGGGCCGCTACCTCGACGACATCGGCGCGGACGCGTACGCGGCGGCGTTCGTCCGCAGCCCCTACGCGCACGCGCGGGTGGTGGACATCGACGTCGCCGACGCCCTCGACGTCGAGGGCCTGCTGGCGATCTACACCTACGAGGACCTCACCGGCCCGATGGCCGAGCCGCTGCCGGTGCTCATCCCGCACCCGCAGCTCACCGCTCCGCGCACCGGCTACCCGCTGGTTCGCGACGTCGCCCGGCACGTGGGCGAGCCGGTGGTGATGGTGGTGGCCACCGACCGGTACGTCGCCGAGGACGCCGCGGACAAGATCGCGATCACCTGGGAGGAGCTCCCGGTGGTCGTCGGGGTCGACGCCGCCGAGCGGGCCGAGGCCGTCGTCCACCCCGACGTCCCGGACAACGTCGCCGCGCGGCACCACCAGGAGACCGGCGACGTCGAGGCGGCGCTGGCCGCGTCCACGCACACGATCTCCTTCACCCAGTACTTCGAGCGCAGCGCGTCGATGCCGATGGAGGGCAAGGGCGTGCACGCCCGCTGGGACGACGCCGACTCCTCGCTGCGGGTGTACTCCAGCACCCAGGCGTCGACGTCGGTGCGGGCGGCGATCGCGGCGAAGCTGCAGCTGTCGATGGAGAAGGTCGAGGTCATCGCGCCCGACGTCGGCGGCGGGTTCGGCGTCAAGATCGTGCACCCGTGGCCGGAGGAGCTGCTGGTGCCGATGGCCGCCCGGCTGCTCGGCCACCCGGTGAAGTGGACCGAGGACCGCCGCGAGCACTTCGTCTCCAGCGCGCACGAGCGGCAGCAGCGCCAGGAGGTGACGGTCGGCTACGACGACGAGGGCCGGATCACCGCCCTCGACGTGCTGGTCTGGCACGACAACGGCGCGTACACGCCCTACGGGATCATCGTGCCGATCAACACGGCCACCCAGCTGCTCGGCCCCTACGACATCCCGGTCTACCGGGCGGTCGTGAACAGCGTCTACACCAACACCGTCGTCGTCACCCCCTACCGCGGGGCGGGCCGGCCGCAGGGCTGCTTCGCGATGGAGCGGGCGATGGACCGGATCGCGCAGGAGCGCGGGCTGGACCGGCTCGAGGTGCGGATGCGCAACCTCATCCAGGTCGACCAGTTCCCCTACGACTGGGGCCTGACGTTCCAGGACGGCCGTCCGCTGGTCTACGACTCCGGCGACTACCCCGGGATGATGGCCAAGCTGCGGGCGCTGGCCGACTGGGACGGGTTCGCCGAGCGGCGTGCGGAGTCCGAGGAGCGCGGGAAGCTGCGCGGGATCGGGCTGGCGCCGTACGTGGAGGGCACCGGGCCGGGGCCGTACGAGGGCGCCCACGTGCAGGTGCTGGGCAGCGGCAAGGTGCTGGTCTCCACCGGGCTGACGTCGCAGGGCCAGGGGCACGAGACGGTGTTCGCCCAGCTGGCGGCCGCCGAGCTCGGGGTGCCGATCGAGGACGTCCAGGTGACCACCGGTGACACCCGCCGGTTCGGGTACGCGGTGGGCACGTTCGCCTCGCGGGCCGCCGTGGTCAGCGGCAACGCGGTGGCCCAGGCGGCACGCGGGGTGCGGGAGAAGGCGCTGCGGATCGCCGCCGACGTCCTCGAGGCCGACGTGGCCGACCTGGAGATCGACGAGGGCCTGATCGGGGTCAAGGGGACGCCGGGCGCGACGATCCCGCTGCGCACGGTGGCGGTGCTGTCCAACCCGCTGCGGTACGCCTTCGACGAGGCGGCGCGGCAGGCGACCCAGTTCGCCGGGCCGGGCGACGACTCCAAGCCACCGGTGGCCGAGGGCGACGCACCGGGGCTGGAGCACACCGACTACTACTCGCCGCTGCGCTCGACCTTCGCCTCCGGCGCGCACGCCGCGGAGGTGGAGATCGACCCGGCGACGTGGGAGATCGAGATCGTCAAGTACTCGGTCGTGCACGACTGCGGCAACGTGGTGAACCCGATGATCGTCGAGGGCCAGGTGCACGGCGGGGTGGCGCAGGGCGTGGGCGGGGCGCTGTACGAGCGGATGGCCTACGACCGCGACGGCCAGCTGACCAACGCCTCGTTCATGGACTTCCTCATGCCGTACGCCAGCGAGGTGCCACCGGTGGTGATCGACCACCAGGAGACGCCGTCGCCGCTGAACAAGCTGGGCATCAAGGGCGCCGGCGAGGCCGGGGTGATCCCGGGGTCGGCGGCGATCGCCTCGGCGATCGAGGACGCGGTGGGACGGCGGATCGCGGCGATGCCGATCTCCCCCACCGAGCTGTACGACCTGGTTCGCTCGGACACCGAGCGTGTGATCAACAACCCGACTGGAGCGATGGCGTGAACCTGGACGGCAGTGCGGTGCTCTCGGCGGCCCCGGAGCAGGTGTGGTCGGTGATCACCGACCCGGCGGTGCTGGCGCGCACGATCCCCGGGTGCGAATCGCTGCAGCAGGTCGGCGAGGACAGCTACACGATGGTCGTCTCGGCCGGCGTGGGTGCGATCCGCGGCAAGTACGCCGGCGAGGTGCGGCTCAGCGACCTGTCGTTCCCCACGTCGTACGTCATGCACGCGTCGGGTTCCGGTGGACCGGGGTCGGTGCGGGCAACGGTGCAGATCAACCTGACGCCGTCCGGTGACGGGACCGAGCTGACGTACTCGGCAGACGCCGTGGTCGGCGGGGCCGTGGCCGGGGTGGGGCAGCGGATGATCACCGGCGTCGCGAAGCGGATGGCCGGGCAGTTCTTCGCCGCCATCGACAAGGAGCTGACCGAGCCGAACGTGGTCGCCGAGGTGACGCCGCTGCCGGGGGGGGGGGGGGGGGGGGGGGGGGCGCCGCGGGGGGGGGGGGGGGGGGGGGGGGGGGGGGGGGGGGGGGGGGGGGGGGGGGGGGGGGGGGGGGGGCGCGCGCGGGGCAGACAACGCCGAAGCGCAACAAAAGCAACACAAAAATCAAAACAACCA
>NZ_JBJGZY010000060.1:0-18604 GCF_054050755.1 Modestobacter sp. SYSU DS0511 | reverse complement strand
CCCCCCCCCCCCCCCCCCCCCCCCCCCCCCCCCCCCCCCCCCCCCCCCCCCCCCCCCCCCCCCCCCCCCCCCACCGCCCCCCCCCCCCCCCCCCCCCACGATCAGGCCTCCTGAGCCGCGGGGCGGTTCAGCGGTCGAGCTCGCTGCGACCCCGGCCGGCCTCCTTGGCCCGGTAGAGGGCGGCGTCGGCCCGGCGCATCACGTGCGACGCCTGCTCCCCGGCCCGGTGCTCGGCGACGCCGACCGACAGCGGGACGCGGGTGCTCGCCGCCCGGAGCCGCTCCACGAACCGCAACGCCGCCGGGCCGGGGCAGGCGGGCAGCAGCAGGGCGAACTCGTCGCCGCCGTGCCGGGCCAGCACGGCGCCCCGCGGCAGCAGCGGCAGCCAGCTGTCGGCCACCGTGCACAGCAGCTCGTCGCCGGCGGCGTGGCCCTGCTCGTCGTTGACGGTCTTGAAGTCGTCGAGGTCGGCCAGCGCCACGGAGAACTCCTCCCCCGACCGGACGGCGACCCGCAGCGCCTCGTCCAGGGCGTCGTCGAACCCACGGCGGTTGGCCAGCCCGGTGAGCGCGTCGACGCTGGCCCACGAGGCCTGCCGCACCAGCACGGCCACCACCAGGGCGATGGTCGCCGTGACCAGGGCGACCGCGACCACCGACCCCGGCGGCAGCCCGCGGCTGGAGAGGACGACGGCGCAGGCGGTCATCGCGAGGAGCAGGTAGGCCAGCGCCACCAACGGGGCGAACAGGAAGAAGGCGGCGACCGCGACGAAGGAGTAGATCCCGGCCAGCGCCATCGCGGCGTTGGTGTCCGGCGCCACGGCGACCACGGCGGTGATCAGCGCGGTGCCCACCAGGACGGCGACGGGGAGCGCGGGGCGCGGCAGCGACCGGCCCCACCGGATCAGCGCCACACCGGCGAGCACCGCCCCCGGCCCGATCGCGGTCATCACCGGGGACGCCGACCGGTCCGCACCTCCGGGCAGCACGACCACCGCCAGCACGACCAGGCCACCGAGCGCGTAGAGCAGCCCGATGACGGGGCCGGCCAGCCGGGCGGTCGCCACCTCCGGCGCACCCCGCCTCCACCTCATGCAGCCTCTTCGGTCGGGGGACGGGGACACTCGGAGCATCCCCCGGCACCGGACCACCCACACAGGCGACCCGCCCGGACGGGTGAGGACGCCCCACCCGGAGGCGCCGGCTGGCAGCATGCCGCCCGTGCCACAGACCCCGACCAGGTTCCTGGCGTCCCCGCTCGTCCACCGCGGGGTGCCGCTGCTGCTGGCCGTGGGCTGCGGCGCCGCGGCGGTCACCTCGGCGGTGGCCGGGAACGTGGGGTGGGCGGTGGTCTTCGCCCTGCTCGCCGCGTACTGGCTGTGGTGGTTCCGCCGCAGCTCCACCACCCCCCGCCCGGTGCCCGGTCACGTCGACGAGGCGTGGGCGCGCCGGGTGATCGCCGAGGCGGGGTCACCCGAGGGCGTGGCCGCCGTCGTGGCGCTGCGCCGGGCCGAGCCGGCGCTGTCCCTGGTCGACGCCAAACAGCTGGCCGACCGGGTCGCCCGCTGACCGACCCGGCCGGTTCACCCGGCGCCGCGGTCGATCTCCGTGGCGACGGCGCGCAGCACCTCGAGCACCCGGGCCACCACCCGCCGCTCGGCCCGGTCGGGACGGAGCAGCGCCTCGACCCGCCGTCCGGCCGGCACACCGGTCAGCGGGAGCAGCCGCAGGCCCGGCACCGGTGAGGTGGTGTGCCGGGGCAGCAGCGAGATGCCGTGCCCGGCGGCCACCATCGCCGAGGCCACCGCGAAGTCGTTGATCCGGTGCGCGATGTGCGGCGCGGCCCCCGACCCGGCGGCCACCGCCGCCATCACCGGCGCCACCGGGAAGCCCTCGCGCACGGTGATCCACGCCTCGCCCGCCAGCTCCTCCGGGGCGACGGCGGACCGGTCGGCCAGCCGGTGGTCGGCGCCGACCGCGACGTCCAGCGGCTCACGGAACAGCGGCACGACCCGCACCCCGCTGGCCCAGTCGGCGGCGCCGTCGGGCCGGTGCGCGACCACCACGTCGAAGCGGTCCGCGAGGTCGGGGAAGTCGGCGAGCGCCACGTCCTCGTCGGCGCACTCCAGGGTGATCCCGTCGAGCGCGGCCACCGCGCCCAGCAGCCGCGGGAAGAGGAGCTGGGCGCCGCTCTGGAACGCCGAGACCCGCACCGTCCCGACCGGCCGCTCGGCGAACGCCTGGCAGGCCGCGCGGGCCCGCTCGACCGCCTCGGCGACGTCGACCGCGGCGTCGGCCAGCGCCGCTCCGGCCGGGGTGAGCCGCAGCCCGCGGCCCACCCGCTCGGTGAGCGGCACGCCCAGCTCCACGGTGAGCGCGGCCAGCTGCTGGGACACCGCCGACGGCGTCAGGTGCAGCACCGCGGCGGCCGCGGTGACCCCACCGCGGCTGCGGACGGCGCGCAGCGTCTCGAGCGACCGCAGGTCCATGCAGCAATGCTGAACGAACCGTCAAGGACCATTCACTGGAGCTGGACGCCGTTGAGCGGCACGCTGGACCCGTGCCCCTCCGCGACCGCCTGCTGGCCTGCCTCGTCGCCGTGCTGTGGGGCGTGAACTTCAGCGCCATCCACCTGTCGCTGGAGCAGTTCCCGCCCTTCGCCCTGGTCGCCCTGCGGTTCGCGCTGCTCGCCGTCCCGACGTTGCTCTTCGTGCCGCGGCCCGACGTCCCGCTGCGCTGGCTGATCGGCTACGGCACCGGCTTCGGCGTCCTGCAGTTCCTCTTCCTGTACCTGGCGATGGACACCGGGATGCCCACCGGCCTGGCCTCGCTGGTGCTGCAGTCCTCGGCCCCGTTCACCGTGCTGCTGGCCGGCGTGCTGCTGCGCGAGCGGCTCACCGCCCGCCAGCTCACCGGTGTCGGCATCGCCGTGGCCGGCCTCGGTGGGATCGCCCTCCACCGGGCCGAGATGGGCGGGGCCGCGCTGGCACTGCCGGTCGTGCTGACCCTGTGCGGCGGGCTGGGCTGGGCGCTGGGCAACCTGTGCACCCGGCAGGCCCGGGCGTCCGAGCCGCTGAAGCTGACCCTCTGGATGAGCGTGGTGCCCCCACTGCCGATGCTGGCGGTCTCGCTCGTGGCCGAGGGACCGGCGGCGATCACCCGGTCGTTCACCACGCTGGGCAGCACCCAGGGGCTGCTCGCCCTGGCCGGGCTGCTCTACACCGTCGTGGTGGCCACGCTGCTCGGCTCCGGGATCTGGACGGCGCTGATGGCCCGGCACCCCTCGAGCACGGTCGCGCCGTTCTCGATGCTGGTGCCGGTGGTCGGCATCGGCGTCTCCTGGTCGGCGCTGGGCGACGCCACCTCAGCCGTGGAGCTCGGCTGCGGCGCCGTCGTGGTCGCCGGGGTGCTGCTGGCGACGACGACCGGCCGCCGGCCGGCGCAGGGCCGGATCGACGCTCAGGGCCAGATCGACGCGACGATGATCGCCGAGACCGCGAGGGTGGAGCCGGCGGAGACCAGGCTGGCGGGGTGGAAGTCGACCCCGGTGAGGTGGTGGCCCAGCCGGCCGGGCGTGACCACGTCCAGCAGCAGGAAGGCCAGCACCTGCAGCAGCACGCCGAGCAGGCCGAACACCACGGTGTAGGCCAGCGCCCGGCCGAACCCGCTGGTGGCGTTGGTCCAGATCGTGGTGAACGCGATCGCCCCCTGCCCGAGGAAGCCGGCCGCCAGGGCGATCCCGGCGTTGACCGAGCGCTCCTCGTAGATGTGCTTGGCCAGCCGGCCGGGGGTCAGCAGGTCGAGGGCGAGCGCGCCGACGAACAGCAGCGCGATGCCGACGGCGGTGTAGGCGACGGCGTAACCGATGCTGGCCAGCACAGGTGACCTCCAGGTCTGGGGGCAGGGCGGGGAGGAGCCTAGGGGGTCCGCCACACCCGGCCCCGGAATGGCGCCCCCGGCCACCGTGCTGCACCTGGCGTGACCGACGCGCTGACGCTGTTCGACGACGTGGTCCCGGCGGAGATCCCCGTGGAGAACCGGCTGCTGCAGGTGCGCACCGTCTACGCCGAGCCCGCGGCCGCCGCCTCCCCCCGCGGCCGCCAGGTGCTCGCCCGGTTCCCCGGCGCCGAGGTCGTCGAGGTGGCCTCGCACTGGCAGCTGCCGGAGCTGCACGGCAACGCCGGCAACGTGGAGCGCTGGGTGCGGGTCAAGTCCGAGACCCTGGTGCTGGGGGTGAAGAAGACGCTGACCACCCGCCCGAACGGGCGCTCGGCGGACTTCATCGCGCCCTCGACCGCGAACGGCTGCGCGATGGCCTGCGCCTACTGCTACGTGCCCCGCCGCAAAGGCTACGCCAACCCCATCACCGTGTTCACCAACATCGACCAGATCACCGCGGCGGTGCGCCGGCACGTCGTGCGGCAGGGGACGAAGACCGAGCCGAACCAGTGCGACCGGGACAGCTGGGTCTACGACATCGGCGAGAACGGCGACTGCTCGGTCGACGCGGTGGTCAGCGACAACGTCGCCGACCTGGTCGCCACCTTCCGCGAGCTGCCGACGGCGAAGGCGTCCTTCGCCACCAAGTACGTCAACCGCGACCTGCTGAACCTGGACCCGGCCGGCCGCACCCGCATCCGCTTCTCGGTGATGCCCGATGCCGACGCGAAGCTGCTGGACGTGCGCACCAGCCGGGTCGCCGAACGGATCGCCGCCGTCGACGACTTCGTCGCCGCCGGCTACGAGGTGCACCTCAACCTCTCCCCCGTCGTGCTGCGCGAGGGCTGGGTGGCCGACTGGACGGCGCTGCTGCAGCAGCTGGACGACGAGCTCTCGCCCGCCGCGAAGGCCCAGGCCGCCGCCGAGGTGATCATGCTGACCCACAACGAGGGCCTGCACGAGGTCAACCTCGGCTGGCACCCGCGCGCCGAGGAGCTCCTCTGGCGCCCGGAGCTGCAGGAGCCCAAGGTCAGCCAGAACGGCCAGCGCAACGTCCGCTACCGCGCCGACGTGAAGCGGGCCGGCGTCACCCGGCTCCAGCAGCTGATCGGCGAGCACGCGCCCTGGCTGCGCGTCCGGTACGCGTTCTGATGCGGCTGTCGCTGCTGGACCGCTCGCGCACCCGCGCCGGCGAGCCGGACGCCGCCGGGGTGACCCGCACCGTCGATCGGGCGGTCACCGCCGAGCGGCTGGGCTACGACCGGTTTTTCGTCGCCGAGCACCACGGCGTGCCCGGGGTGGCCAGTGCCGCACCCGCCGTGCTGCTCGCCGCCATCGCGGGCCGGACGACGACGCTGCGGATCGGCTCGGCCGGCGTCATGCTGCCCCACCACCAGCCGCTGGTCGTGGCCGAGCAGTTCGCGATGCTGTCGGCGCTGGCACCGGGCCGGGTCGACCTCGGGCTCGGCCGCTCCCCCGGCTTCACCCCACCGGTGCGCCGGGCGCTGCGGTCGGCGGGCGAGCGCGACTTCGCCGCCGACCTGGCCGAGCTGCGCGCCTTCCTCACCGGGACGGCGGAGGTGACCGTGCACCCGCGCCCGGCGGCCGAGGTGCCGATGACCGTGCTGGCCACCGGCCGCGGCCTGCAGGTGGCCGCCGAGCTCGGCCTGCCGGTGATCGTCGGCGGGCCGCTGCTGGGCGTGGCCGGCGACCCGGCGCCCGGGCTCGCCGCGCTCGCCGCCTACCGGCGCAGCTACCGGCCGAGCGAGCAGGCGCCGGAGCCGCGGGTGGCGATCAGCCTCGACGTCGTCGTCGCCGACACGGCGACGGAGGCGCGGGACCTGCTGCTGCCCGAGGCCTGGGCCATGGCGCAGGCCCGCACGACCGGCGCCTTCCCACCGCTGGAGCCGGTGGCCGCGATCCGGGCGCACGACTGGACCGCGCGCCAGCGGCAGTACGTCGAGCAGACGGCCGCCGGGGCTATCGCCGGCACCGCCGAGCAGGTCGCGGAGCGGCTGGTCGCACTGGTCGAACGCACCGACGCGGCGGAGGTGGTCGCCTCCAGCAGCACCTTCGACCGCGATGCGCTGGCCGCCTCCGACGCCGCGCTGGCCGGGCTGTTCGGCCGTCAGACCGCCGGCAGGGCCGCGGCGAGCGCATCGCCGTCCGGGGCGTAGACCACCGGCACCTGCCCGACCCGCTCGACCCTGGTCTCCTCCTGCTCGACGTCGCGCAGCAGGATCCGCCGCACCCGCTCGGGCTGCTCGGTCGCGAGCTCGGTGTACAACGCCGGGTCGTGCTCCCCGGTGTCCCCGACGAGCGACCAGGCCACACCGGGGATGTCGTCGGCCAGCCGGCGCAACTGGCCCCGCTTGTGCGCCTGACCGTCGCGGAACCAGCGGTCCGGCCGCGGCCCCCAGTCGGTGAGCAGCAGGGCGCCGGGCGGCAGGCCGGCGCGCTCGATGAACCGGGTGAGCGGGCCGGCCAGGTTCCACGGCCCGTTGCTCAGGTAGACGACCGGGACGTGCGGGTCGCCCGCGGTCAGCTCCCGCAGCAGCCGCGCCATCCCCGGCACCGCCCGGCGCCCGCTCATCGGCTTGACGAACGTGCGCCACGCAGCCCGCAACGGCGTCGAGATGCCGGTGACGAGAACCGTGTCGTCGATGTCGCAGACCACGCCCCGGGCGGCGTCCGCCGAGGCCAGGTGCACCACCGAACGCGACTCCCGCTCACCGGCGCGCAGCAGCACGGGGACCGAGCCCGTGTCGGGCAGCGGCACATCGAGGGTGACGTCGAGCAGCCCGTCGTCGTCGCTGCGGACCACGTGCCACTGCCCGGCCAGCTCCACGGTGACCTCGGTGCGCGGGCTCTCCAGGGTGAGGAAGCGCTGCCAGCCGGGCACCGCGCGGCGGTCCTCCGGATGGGCGCCGCCCGGGGCGAGCAGCACCCGGCCGAGCACCCGCGCCCGCCCGTCGCTGCCGTAGCCGGGGTGGGCGAGCACGGCGGGGGTCCAGCCCGCCCGGCGAGCCCACCGGGAGAGCAGGGCGCGCAGGGCGGCGTCGGCACGGCGGGCGAGCGCAGGCAGGGAGACCACCCGGGCAGCCTGCCAGCTGCGGTCACGATGCGGACCGGTGCGGCGCGGAATCCCCCACCCGGCCGTCGGCTGTGCCACGGTGCTCCCGCCCGTCCCCCCAGCTCAGGAGCCGCCCGTGCCCGCCCTCGAGATGCACGCGGTCGCCAAGACCTACGCCCGGCGCGGGCGACCCCCGCAGCGTGCGCTGGACGGCCTGGACCTGGTCGTCGGCGACGGCGGCGTGCACGGGCTGCTGGGGCCCAACGGCTCCGGCAAGACGACGATGATCCGGGTCGCGCTCGGCCTGGTCCGGCCCGACAGCGGCGAGGTGCGGCTGCTCGGCCGGCCGGTGCCCGGCGGGCTGCCCGAGGTGATCGGCAGCGTGGGCGCGCTCGTCGAGACACCGCTGTTCTTCCCCGGGTTCACCGGCCGGCGGAACCTCCGGCTGCTGGCCGAGACCGCCGGGCTGCCCCGCACCCGGGTCGAGGAGGTGCTCGAGGTCGTCGAGCTGCGCGAGCGCGCCGACGACCGGTTCGCCGGCTACTCCCTCGGCATGAAGCAGCGCCTGGCCATCGCCGCCGCGCTGCTCAAGGCGCCGCAGCTGCTGGTGCTCGACGAGCCGGGCAACGGGCTGGACCCCAGCGGCATGCGTGACGTCCGGGAGCTCGTCCGGCGGCTCGGCCGGGAGGGGACGACGGTGCTGATCAGCTCGCACCTGCTGTCGGAGATCCAGCAGGTCGCCGACTCGGTGTCGATCATGGCCCGGGGCCGGTGCATCGCTTCCGGCCCGGTGCACGAGGTGCTGGCCGGCGCCGGGGCCCCCGACGTCCGGGTGCGCGTGCCCGACCCCGCGGCCGCCGCCGCGGTGCTCACCGCCGCCGGCTACCGGGTGGCGCCGGCGCCGGAGGGCGGCCTGCTGGTGCACGCGGTCGCCGCACCGGCGCAGGTGACCCGGCTGCTGGCCGAGTCCGGACACTGGCTGGAGGAGCTGACCCCGATGACCGCAGACCTGGAGAGCGCGTTCCTCGCGCTGACGGCGGAGCGGGCATGAGCGCCGTCCAGACCCCGCCACAGGCCGGCCGGCCGGCCGTCCCCGCGGGCCGGTTCGGCGGGCTGCTGCGTGCGGAGTTCCACCGGTTCACCGCCCGCCGGTTCATCCGGCTCCTGCTGCTCACGGCCGCGCTGGTCTGGGTCGGCGCGCTGGTGGTCGGGCTGCTCAACTGGTCCTCGCCCACGCCGGAGCGGCTCGCCGCGGCGGAGCAGCAGCGGCAGGAGCAGGTCGAGCTCGCGATCGAGGGGCGCGCCGAGTGCCTGGCACAGCAGCCGGCCGACACCGGGGTGACGCCCGAGGAGTGGTGCGGCCCGCCCGTCCAGGAGTCCGACTTCTCGATCGAGTGGTTCATCCAACCGCCCCCGTTCTCCCTCGCGGAGCAGGGCCCGACCGGTGCGGCCGTCCTCGGCCTGCTCGCGGCGGCGCTGGCCTTCCTCGTCGGCGCCACGTTCGTCGGTGCGGAGTGGTCGAGCCGGTCGATGACCAACCTGCTGTTCTGGGAGCCGCGGCGGTCCCGGGTGCTGGGTGCCAAGGCAGCGGTCGTCGCCGCCGCCTCGGTGGTGCTCGGCGTGGTCGCGCAGGTCGCCTGGCTGGCGATGGCCGGCATCTGGCAGGCCCTCGTCGGCGACGGCCGGGACCTGCCCGACGGCTTCTGGTCCGACGTGGTCGGCGCCCAGGGCCGCGCGGTGCTGCTGACCCTGTTCGCCGGGCTGCTCGGCTTCGGGCTGACCAACCTGGTGCGCAACACCGGCGCCGCGCTGGGCACCGCGTTCATCTACGTGCTGGTGGTGGAGACCGCCGTCCGCGCGCTGCGGCCGGAATGGCAGCCGTGGCTGATCACCAACAACGTGACGGCGCTGGCCCTCCCCGACGGGCTCTCCCTGATCGTCGACCAGGGTGAGACGGTCGACGCGCAGGGCAACATCGTCTGGCAGATGACCGAGTACCTGCTCACCCACCTGCAGAGCGGCATCTTCCTGACCGTCGTCACCGCGCTCGTGGTGAGCGCAGGCGTCGTCCTGTTCAGCCGGCGGGACGTGCCCTGAGCCACCTGCCCCTGCGGCGGCTGAGCACGGACCGGGCGGCTCCGGCCATCTGACGGTCTGATGACAGGCGTTTGGCCCCTGGGGAGGCCGCGGGTAGGCGACGGGGCATGGACACCGACCTCGCCGATGCCCCCCGGTCCGAGCTCATCCGCCGGGCCCGTGAGCAGGACATCCCCGGCCGCTCGTCGATGAGCAAGCAGCAACTGCTCACCGAGCTCCGGCAGCGGCGAGCGGCGCCGTCGTCCGCATCGGCGGCGGACGGGCCGGCCGACGGCGCCGTCCGGGGCGACGGCACCGTCCGGGGCGACGGGGCCGTCCGGGGCGACGGCACCGTCCGGGGCGACGGCGCCCAGGCGGTGGCCTCCCGGGTCGACGCCTTCCGGGCGCTCGCCGAGGCGCGGGCGCGCGGTGAGATGGTGCTGATCCCCCGGATGCTCACCGGCGACGACCGCCGGGTGCACGTCCGCGAGACGGTGCGCGAGGACCACGAGCAGCGGATCGCCACCGGCGACCTGGAGGCCCGGGAGAAGTTCGACAAGCTCGCCGGCTCGGCCTTCCAGTTCTTCCGCGGCACCAACTTGCTCTTCTACCGGGACCTGGCCGGCGAGGACGCGCGGCTGCCCACGGTGCTGTGCCTGGGCGACGTGCACCCGGGCAACTTCGGCGTGATGCCCAGCTCGGACAACGTGCCGATCTTCGGGGTCAACGACTTCGACGACGCCTACTACGCCCCGTTCACCTGGGACCTCAAGCGCGGCGCGGTCGGCTTCCAGCTCGCCGCCGAGGAGAAGGGCGGCAAGGGGCGCAAGAAGCAGCGGGCGATCGCCGAGCGCTTCGTCCGCGGGTACGTCGCCGGCATCGCCTCCTACGCCCACGACGGGCAGGAGGAGACCGAGCAGGTGCGGCTGGACAACGCCCCACCGTTGATCGCCGACCTGATCCGCAGCACGCTGGAGCGCGGCCGGGCCGACTGGCTGGCCGAGGACCTGCTCGACGAGACGCTCAGCGGGTTCCGCACCGACGAGGAGATCGTGCCGATCCGCAGCCGGCGGGCCGAGTTCCAGGGGATCGTCGACCGCTTCGTCGCCGAGAACGAGATCCCGGTGCCCGAGCGTGCGGGGCAGATGCGGGTGAAGGACGTCGCGGAGCGGCGGAACGCGGGGACGGCGTCCCTGGGCCTGACCCGCTACTACGTGCTGATCGCCGGCGTGCGCGACGACGGCACCGACGACCTGCTGCTCGAGTTCAAGCGGGCCCGGCGGTCCGCGCTGGCCGGGCTGGCGCCGCCCTCGGGGTACGAGGTCGACAAGCAGGGCGACCGGATCCGGCACGCCCAGCGGGTGCACCTGGTCAACGGCGACGTCTTCTACGGCAGCGTCGACATCGACGGGGAGAGCTTCATGTCCCGGGAGCGGGCGCCGTTCCGGGACGACCTCAGCCTCTCGTCGCTGTCGACGGACGAGTGGAAGGACTACGCGGAGATCTGCGGCAAGGTGCTGGCGCACACCCACGCGATGTCCGACGAGACCGGCAACGTCGACTACGACGTGGAGCCGGCCATCCTGACCGCCATCGGTGGGCACGACCTCTTCGTCGACGACGTGCTGCGGTTCGCCGAGGAGGCGGCCGACCGGGTCCGCCGCGACCACGAGTTCTTCGTCGCCGACCACGCCCTGGGCGCGTTCAGCAGCGTGGACGTCGTCTACCGCTGACCCGCGACGACCCGGGCTCAGCGCTTCGGGTACCGCACGTCAGGCGTCGGCGTCGGCGTCGGCGTCGGCGTCGGCGTCGGCGTCGGCATCGGCATCGGCGTCGGCGTCGGCGTCGGCGTCGGCGTCGGCGTCGGCGTCGGCGTCGGCGACCTGGCCTCCCAGGTGATCGAGCATGCCGGGCCTCCTGCTTCGCGGGCCGAACGTCGCACGCCGGGGGTGCGCCGCCGCTCCGGAACTGTCGTACCTCGAACGTATGTTCGGGTCGTGTCGCGGAGGCGTGGGTCGAGCGTGGTCGAGGGGGTGTTGCTCGACTGGACGCTCGAGCACCCTGTCGAGCCCTCCCGGCTGCCGGCGGCGTGGCTGAGTGATGAGGAGCTGGCCGCGGAGTTGCAGCGGGTGCAGCAGCGCCGCGCCCGGGACGCCGCCTACGAGGCGGAGCTGATCCTGGGCCTGGCCGGTCAGCGGCCCGCCTCGACGGACCCGGCGCCGGAAGACCCCGGTGCGCGGCGGGCGGGGTGGACCGCGCAGCCGGCCGAGGGTGAGGTGAGTGAGTTCTTCACCGCCGAGCTGGCCACCGTGCTCAACGTGGGGCGGGGAACCGCGGCCATCCGGCTGACCCGGGCGTTGACCTGGGCGCGGAAGCTGCCGGCCACCTTCGCCGCGCTGCGCGCCGGTGAGCTCGACGAGCGCCGCGCCCAGCAGCTCGCCGACGCGTTGCAGCACACCAGTGCCGAGGTCGCCCGGCGGGTGGAGGACGCGCTGCTGGGTGAGGCGACCGACGTGTCGGTGACCGGGCTGGGCAAGCGCGCCACCGAGCTCATGCTGCGGTTCGATGCGGCCGCGGCCGAGGAGCGCCGGGCGGCGGCGGAGAAGAGCGCCGACGTGCGGTTGTACCCCTCGGCCGCCGACGGGCGGTCGGTGCTGGCCGCGGACCTGCCCAGCGACGAGGCCGCCGAGTGCCACGATCTGCTCGACCAGTTGGCGCGGATGCTCAAGGCCGACGGTGACCCCCGGCCGATCGGGGCGCTGCGCACCCACGTGCTGTCGGCGCTGGTCCGCCGGCCCGCCGATCACGGCCTGCCGCTGGTGGCGGCGAACCTGGCGGTCACCGCTGCGCTGGAGGCGCTGGAGGGCGGGGTGACGCCGGGTGAGGTGAAGGGGCTGCCGATCACCGCCGCCCACCTGCGCGACCTGCTGGCGCGGGTCGGCGCTCTCGGGCTCACCGCTCCTGAGGGCGGCACCCTCACGTTCGCGATCACCGGCCCCGACGGCGAACTGCTGGCCACCGTCACTCCCGCGGAGCTGGCTCGGCTGGCCAAGCGCGGCTGCCCGCAGCACCCCGACGGACCGTGCGACTGCCCGGTGCTGGGCCCGCCACCACCCACCGAGCGCTACGAGCCCACCGCGCGGCAACGGGCCTTCGTCACGACCCGCGACCGGCGCTGCCGCTTCCCCAACTGCGGGCAGCGCGTGGGGTGGGCCGACCTCGACCACGTCGTCCCACACGCCTGCGGCGGTGAGACCGACTGCGCCAACCTCTGCTGCCTGTGCCGCAGCCACCACCGGCTCAAGACCTTCGCCCCCGGCTGGCGGTTCGCCATGACCCCCGACGGCACGCTGCAGGTCACCACCCCGAGCGGGGTCACCCGCACCACCCGACCACCCGGCCTCCGACCACGGGAGCCCCAACCGGCAGCCGAGCCTGAACCCCCACCGAAACCGGCCGACGACCCGCCGCCCTTCTGATCGGTCGTCCGCTGACCTCACCGCCTGTCTGCACGTCGCCTTGTCGACATGCGGACAAATGGACTGGGGCCACTGCCCCACCGCGGTGCGTTGCCCTCACCGGCGTCGGGCACCAAGCTCACCGGGTGCACAGACGCCACGTCCTCGCCGCCGGTGCCGCGCTCGCCCTCGCCGGGTGCAGCTCCGGCACGACGCGACGCGCGGACGGTCCGGCGACGTCATCGGCCACCTCGACCCCGTCGTCCTCCCCCACGCCGGAGCCCACCCCGACCGAGGAGCCGCCGCCCACCCCGGGCACGGCGGAGGAGATCCTGGCCCGCTCCACCGTCCCGGTGCTCTGCTTCCACCAGCTACGCGAGCACACCGCCGAGGACGGCGCCTACGCCCGCAGCATCACCACCCCGCCGGACGCCTTCCGCGCCCAGCTGAGCGCGCTGCGGGACGGCGGGTACACCCCGGTCTCCGCCCCCGCGCTCGTCGACCACCTGCAGTTCGGCACCCCGCTCCCCGACCGCTCCGTGCTGCTCACCTTCGACGACGGCTCGGCCACCCACGCCACCGTCGGGCTCCCGGTGCTGCGCGAGTTCGGCTTCCCCGGCGCGTTCTTCCCGATGACCGTGGTCCTGGACAAGCCCAACTGGCTCAGCAGCGACCAGCTGCGCGAGCTCGGCGCCGCCGGGATGGCGATCGGCGCGCACAGCTGGGACCACCAGCGGATGGACCGCATCTCCGGTGACCAGTGGGCCGAGCAGGTGGACCAGCCCCGGCAGACCCTGGCGGAGGTCCTCGGGCACCCGGTCGACCTGCTCGCCTACCCGCACGGCACGTGGAACCAGGAGACGCTCACCCACGTGGCGGCGGCGGGCTACCGGGCGGCGTTCCAGCTGGCCGATCCGACCGACCCGGCGCAGCCGCTGCTCACCATCCGCCGGATCATGCCCCCGCCCAGCTGGGACGCCGCCACCCTGCTGGCCCACCTCGACGCCGACTTCTGACCTCCCCCTCCGGCGGTTGCGCGAAGAAGCACCTCTCGTCCGCGCCATCGGGTGCTTCATCGCGCACACGCGACCGCCGGACGCCGCGGCTACCGTGGGCGCGTGGCCCGGGTGGTGGTGATCGGCGCCGGGCTCGGCGGGCTGGCGGCCGCGGCCAGGCTCGCCGCGGCCGGCCATGCGGTCACCGTGCTGGAGCGAGCACCGGTGATCGGCGGGAAGCTCGGCTGGTTCGAACGCGACGGGCACGGCTTCGACACCGGCCCGAGCCTGGTCACCCTCCCCCAGGTCCTCCGCGACCTGTTCTCTGCCACCGGCGCCCCGCTGGACGACGTGCTGGAGCTCCAGCGGCTCGACCCGGCGGTCGCCTACCGCTTCGCCGACGGGACGGCGGTCGACGTCCCGGGCAGCCGTGAGCGCATCCCCGCCGCGCTGGACGCCGCGCTCGGCACCGGAACCGGCGCCCAGTGGGCGGCCCTGCTCGACCGGGCCGAGGCGATGTGGCGGGCCACCGAGCAACCGTTCCTGCGCTCTCCGCTGGCCGGCGCCGGCACCCTGCTCCGGCTGGCCCGGAACACCGCCGACCTGCGCACCATCGCCCCCGGCCGCACGCTGCGCGGTCTGGGCGGGCGGTACCTGTCCGACCCGCGGCTGCGGATCCTGCTGGACCGCTACGCCACCTACTCCGGCTCCGACCCGCGGCAGGCCCCCGCGGCGCTGCTCACCGTTCCGTACGCGGAGCAGGCCTTCGGCTCCTGGTACGTCCCCGGCGGCCTGCGCCGGCTGGTCGAGGCGGTGGCGCAGCGGGCCGTCGAGCGCGGCGCCACCGTGCGGACCGGCTCCCCCGTCGCCGAGGTGCTCGTCGAGGGCGGCCGGGCCGCCGGGGTGCGGCTGGCCGACGGCGAGCGGGTGCCGGCCGACGTCGTCGTCAGCAACGCCGACGCCACGGCCCTGTACCGCGAGCTGCTCCCCGCCACCGCCCCGGCCCGCCGGCCACGCGCCGCGCTGCGCCGGGTCACACCGTCGTCGTCGGGCCTGGTGCTGCTGCTCGCCCTGCGCGGGCGCACCCCCGGCCTGGCCCACCACACCGTGCTCTTCCCGGCCGACTACGACGCCGAGTTCGACGCGCTGTTCGGCAGGCGGGGCCCGAAGCGGCCGGTCGAGGACCCGACCGTCTACGTCAGCGCCCCCGACGACCCGGCCACCCGACCCGACGCCGACAGCGAGTCGTGGTTCGTGCTGGTCAACGCGCCTCGCCATGAACCGGGCCCCGAACCGGGCAGCGGCGTCGACTGGACCGCCCCCGGGCTCGCCGACGTCCAGGCCGACCGGGTGCTCGACGTGCTGGCCGCCCGCGGGCTGGACGTGCGCGAACGGGTGCGCTGGCGGGTGGTGCGCACCCCGGCCGACCTGGAACGGGAGACGGCCAGCCCAGGCGGGTCGATCTACGGGACGTCGAGCAACGGCGCCCGCGCGGCGTTCCTGCGCCCGGGCAACGCCTCCCCGCTGCCGGGGCTGTTCCTCGTCGGCGGCTCCGCGCACCCCGGCGGCGGGCTGCCGCTGGTCACGCTCTCCGCGCAGATCGTCGCCGGGCTGGTGGGCCCGGCCTGAGCGCGGGACGCACTTGGTGGGCGGCCCTGGTCCGAGACCTCGTCGGCCCCGTGTTCACCCGAGGAGCGGACGATCCGCTCTGCCAGCGCCGCCTCCAGGCTCTCGACGACCCGCCGTCAGCGTCCGGGTGCGGTGCTGGGGCATGGCCTGCCGGAAGCCGTTGGAGAGGAGGCCCTCCAGCACGGTGAAGGACGCCACGGCACCGGCCGCGAAGAGGGAGACCCGCGGCAGGTCGGGCGATCCCTGCGTCACCTGGAGGGCCCCGAACGCCGCGGTGACCGTGGCCGAGAAGCCGAAGGTGGTGCTCTCCCGGCCCACCGTGCCCCGCATCGTCCGGATCAGCGGGTTGCCCTCGTTCTCCGCGTTCTGGTCGTGCGGCCGGCGCGTCCGCGGGGTGCGGGTGGGTTGTTCGCGGATCACCGCCCTACCCGGCCCGCGCGGGAACCGCTCCTCCCGGACCGAACTGGTCTCCCGGCGGACGACCGGCACCGCGCGCTGCCCGCCCAGGGCCACTAGGGTCGGCGCTACCTACAAACCACTAGGTAAGCGAGGACCCGTGGGCACCGACGCTCAGCACACCCCCTTCGACACCGCAGTTGCCGCCGTCCGCGGCGGAGCCGACGTCCAGACCGAGGCCCAGCGGCTCTTCGCCGAGCTGACCCCGGACGAGCGGCTCGGCCTGCTCGACGGCGACTGGGAGTTCTGGGACGGCTTCCTCGCGATGCTGACCGGTGGCTACAACACCGTGCCGATCCCGCACGGTGCCGTCGCCCGCCTCGGCATCCCCGGCACCCAGTTCGTCGACGGGCCGCGTGGCTGCGTCTCCGGCAACGGCACCGCCTTTCCCGTCTCCATGGCCCGCGGCGCCACCTGGGACCCCGAGCTCGAGGAGCGGGTCGGCCAGGTCATCGGCCGGGAGGTGCGCGCCGTCGGCGGCAACTTCTTCGGCGGCGTCTGCATCAACCTGCTGCGCCACCCCGCCTGGGGCCGGGCGCAGGAGACCTACGGCGACGACCCGTTCCACCTGGGCGAGATGGGTGCGGCGCTGGTCCGCGGCACCCAGCGGTACGTGATGGCCTGCGCCAAGCACTACGCGCTGAACTCCATGGAGAACGCCCGCTTCACCGTCGACGTCACCATCGACGAGGCGACCCTGCAGGACGTCTACCTGCCGCACTTCAAGCGCACCGTCGACGAGGGCGTGGCCGCGATCATGAGCGCCTACAACTCGGTCAACGGCGAGTGGGCCGGGCAGAACCGGCACCTGCTCACCGAGGTGCTGCGCGACCAGTGGGGCTGGGAGGGCATCACCGTCAGCGACTTCATCTGGGGCCTGCGCGACGCCGGCGCCTCGCTCAACGCCGGCCTGGACCTGGAGGAGCCCTTCCGCCAGCAGCGCGCCCAGCACCTGCCCGGCCAGCTCGAGGACGGCACCACCAGCTGGGAGCAGGTCGAGCGGTCCGGCGTCCGGATGATCGCGGCGATGCTGCGCTCCTACGCCGCCCGCGAGGACGGCGACTTCGGCCTCGGGCTGATGGCCGACGACGACGCCCGCGCGCTGGCCCGCGAGGTCGCCGCCCGCGCCATGGTGCTGCTGCGCAACGAGCCGGTCGACGGCGCACCGGTGCTGCCGCTCGAGCCGGCATCGGTCACGTCGATCGCGGTCATCGGCCGGCTGGCGACCGAGGTCAACCAGGGCGACCACGGCTCCTCCGACGTCCGCCCGCCCAGCAGCACGACCCCGCTGGAGGGCATCACCGCCGCCTTCCCCGGCGCCCGGGTCACCCTGGTCGCCGAGGACGACCCGGCGGCCGCGGCCGAGGCGGCGCGGCAGGCCGACGTGGCGATCGTCGTCGCCGGCTTCACCGCCGAGGACGAGGGCGAGTACGTCGGCTCGGACACCATGAACAACCCCGACCTGCTGGCGCTGTACCCGCCCCGCCCGGACGGCGTGCGGGCCACCGGCGACGAGGTGGTGATGACCGCCGGCGACGGCTTCGGCGGCGACCGCGACTCGCTGCGGCTGCGCCCGGAGCACGAGGAGGTCATCCGGGCGACGGCGGCGGCCAACCCGCGCACCGTCGTCTCGATCGTCGCTGCCGGCCCGGTGCTCACCGAGGCGTGGCGGCACGAGGTGCCGGCGGTCCTGCTGCAGTGGTACGCCGGCATGGAGGGCGGCCCGGCGCTCGGCGACGTGCTGACCGGCGCCGCCGAGCCGGCCGGCCGGCTGCCGTTCAGCGTGCCGACCAGCGAGGAGCACCTGCCCTTCTTCGACCGGGACGCCACCGCGATCACCTACGACCGGTGGCACGGCCAGCGGCTGCTGGACCGACTCGGCGTCGAGGCCGCGTACCCGCACGGCTTCGGGCTGTCCTACACCTCGTTCACCATCGACGACGTCTCGGCCGACGGCACGGCGGTCACCGCGACGGTGACCAACACCGGCGGCCGCGACGGCCGGCACGTCGTGCAGGTCTACGGCCGTACCCGCACCGGCGGCTACGCCGGCGAGCGGATGCTGGTCGGCTTCCGCAGCGTCGCCGTCCCCGCCGGCGGATCGGTCACCGTCGAGGTGCCGGTCAGCCTGCTGGCGCTGGCCCGCTGGGACGACGACCGGCGCGAGCGGGTGCTGCCCGAGGTCGGCGACGTGGAACTGCAGGTGGGCGCGCACGCGACCGACCCGCGGGCCGTCGTCCTCCCGCTTGGCTGAGGCCCGCCCGCGCGGACCGGGCAGCCGGTGGACGCCGGAGCAGCGCCGCCGGCAGATCCTCGACGAGGCCACCCGGATCATCGGGCAGCGCGGCTTCTACGGGTTCAGCGTGCAGACGGTCGCCGACGCGTGCGGGCTGACCGTCGCCGGGCTGCTGCACCACGTCGGCTCGAAGGAGCAGCTGCTGGTGGCGCTGCTGGAGGACCGGGACCGCCGGGACGCCGCCGCCGTCGCCGGCGAGCTCGGCGCGGGGCTGGACGACCTGGACGGCTCCTCGCCGGCCGAGACGCGGGCGGTGCTGCGGGCGGTCGTCGTCCGGAACACCACCCAGCCGGAGATCGTCCGGCTGTACTCGATGCTGCGCACCGAGTCGCTGTTCGAGGGGCACCCCGCGCACGGGTACTTCCGCGACCGGGACGCCCGGGTGCTGACCACCTTCACCCGGCTGCTGACCGGGCACGTCGGGCACCCCGGGTCGACCGCCCGCCAGCTGCTCGCGGTGATGGGCGGTCTGGAGGAGCAGTGGCTGCGCACGCCGGACGAGGTCGACCTGGTGCAGGAGTGGGACCGGGCCGCCGCCCGGCTGCTGCCCTGAACGCGCCGGGGGGGGGGGGGGGGGGGGGGGGGGGGGGGGGGGGGGGGGGGGGGGGGCGGGGGGCGGGGGGGGGGGGCGGGGGGGGGGGGGGGGGGGGGGGGGGGGGGGGGGGGGGGGGGGGCGCGCCGGG
>NZ_JBJGZY010000059.1:0-18716 GCF_054050755.1 Modestobacter sp. SYSU DS0511 | reverse complement strand
AAACAACAAAAGAATTCTAGAGGTCTTAAAAACACAACCCACCCCCCCCCCCCCCCCCGCCCCCCCCCCCCCCCCCCCCCCCCCCCCCCCCCCCCCCCCCCCCCCCGTCCGTCAGTCGGCCGGCGCGGCCGCTCCGGCGGCTTGCGCCGCCTGGTAGGCCTCCACCGCCTCCTGCAGGTCGGCCTGGGCCTGCCCGATCGCCGCGAAGTCGGCGTTGCGCTGTGCGTCCGCCAGCGCCTCCAGCGCCTCGTCGATGTCCGCGACCGCAGCCTCGAGCGTCGGGGACCCACCCCCGCCACCGTCCGCCGGCGGCGAGGCATCCGGGTCCTCCGTGACGGGTGTCTCCGTTCCGCCCGCGGCGTCGTCGACGTCAGGGGCGGCCTCCCCCGCACCCGGACCGAAGACCTGCTCCAGCGCCTCGGCCAGGGTGTTCGCGTAGCCGATCCGGTCCTGGTAGTTCACCAGCACCTTCTGCAGCAGCGGGAAGGCGTTCTCGCCGGTGCCCTCCACGTAGAGCGGTTCCACGTACAGCAACCCGGCGTCGCCGATCGGCAGGGTCAGCAGGTTGCCGAACACGGCCGTGGAGTTCTCGCTGTTGAACAGCGTCAGGTCCGGGCGGACCTGGTTGTTGCTCGTGAACGAGTTCTGCACCTGCTGAGGGCCGCGGTAAGGAGTGTTCCCCGGCAGTCGCAGCACCTGGATCTCCCCGTAGCTCTCCGGCGCCGAGGACGCGGAGATGAAGGAGGAGAGGTTCTCCCGCCGGAACGCGTTCAGCGCGCTGGTCAGCTGGAAGGTCGCCTCTTCATCCCCCGGCCGCTGCGCCAGGATGTAGTACGGCGGCTGCGCCTCCGAGGTCTCCTGGGTCGGGTCCGTGGGCACCTGCCACCGGTCGTTCTGGTTGTAGAAGTCCACCGGGTTGGCCACGTGGTACCGGGTCAGCACGTCCCGCTGGAGCTTGAACAGGTCCTCCGGGTACCGGACGTGGCTGATCAGCTCCTCGGACATGTCGCTCTGCGGCTGCACGACGTCCGGGAAGGCCTTCATGTACGTCTGCAGGACCGGGTCGAGGTTGGCCTCCTGGTCCCAGGCGTAGAGCGTCACCGTGCCGTCGTAGGCGTCGACGGTGGCCTTGACCGAGTTGCGGATGTAGTTGAACTGCTCGTTCGGCAGGGCCGTGGTGCCGACGCCCGTCAGGGCGTCGGTGGCCGCCTCACCCAGCGACATCTGCTCGGCGTAGGGGTAGGCGTCCGACGTCGTGTACCCGTCGAGGATCCAGGTGACCCGGCCGTCGATGACCGCGGGGTACGGGTCCCCGTCCACGGTCAGGAACGGCGCGGCCTTCTCCACCCGCTGCAGCGGGTCGCGGACGTAGAGGACCTTCGACTCGTCGTTGACCGCACCCGAGAGCAGGAAGTTCCGCTCGCGGTAGAAGATCGCGAAGGTCAGCTGCCGGAAGAAGCTCCCGATCGACACCCCGCCCTCGCCGTCGTAGGTGGAGTTGATCTGACCGTCACCCGACCCGCCCTCGGGCTGGTCGAACTCCCGGGGCGTCGTCCCCTCCGGCGCGCCGACCACCGAGTAGACGTCCTGGCCGGCGACGTTCATCAGCTCGCCGTAGTAGATGCGGGCCTGGTCGACCTCGATGTCACCGGTGGTCGGCAGGTTGCCGGTGGTGAAGTTCGGCTCGCCGCCCTCCTGACCGGCCACCACCTGGTTGGCCGGCGCGGCGACGAAGCCGTTGCCGTGGGTGTAGACGGTGTGCCGGTTGATCCAGCTGCTCTGGTTCTCGCTCAGGCCGGACTGGTCAAGCTCCCGGACGGCGACCACGTAGTCCTGCAGCTCGCCGTCGACGGCGTACCGGTCGATGTCCAGCTTGTCCGGGAAGCCGTAGATGTTGCGGATCTGCTGGCGGGCGGTGAACGTCGCCGACAGCACGTTCGGGTCCAGCAGCCGGGCGTTGGAGATGGTCGGGGAGTCCGCCAGCTCGGCCAGCGCGGCCTCGGTGTCGACGGTGTCGGTGACGTCGCCGTCCTCGGCCTGCCCACCGGTGGTCTGGTCCTGCGCGTAGGGCACGTACTCGACCGCATCGAGGTCGTAGGCGGCCAACGTGCTCTGGATGGCCCGCTCGATGTACTCCTGCTCCCGCTGGTCGGCCGAGGGGCGGACGACGAACTGCTGCACGATCGCCGGGTAGGCCACCCCGATCACCAGGCTGGCGACCAGCAGCAGCACCAGCGCGGCCGCCGGCAGCAGCGTGTTGCGCACCAGGATGTTGGCGAAGAAGGCGATGGCGCAGATGGCCGCCACGAAGACCAGGATGTTCTTCGCCGGCAGCAGCGCGTTCACGTCGGTGTAGCTGGCGCCGGTGAAGACGTCACCGCGGTTGGAGTAGACCAGCCCGTAGCGGTCCAGCCAGTAGGCCACCGCCTTCAGCGCGACGAACAGCCCGACCAGCACCGACAGCTGCACCCGGGCGGCACCGCTGAGCTTCTGCCCCGGCGTCTGCAGCCGCAGGCCGCCGAAGACGTAGTGCGTGAGCACCGAGCCGATCAGGGCCAGCAGCACGATGGCGAACCCGAAGCCCAGCGCCAGCCGGTAGAAGGGATAGTCGAAGACGAAGAAGGACAGGTCCAGGCCGAACTGCGGGTCGGTCCGCCCGAAGTCGGTGGCGTTGCGGAACTCCAGCCAGGTGCGCCAGCTGCCCTGGGCGGTGAAGCCGGCGAACAGGCCGAGCACCACGGCGAGCGCGGTCAGCAGCGTCTTGCGACGCGGCTCGATCGACTGCCGGTAGCGCTCGAGGTTCTGCTGCTCCAGCGACATCGGCCGGAAGGTCGGCCGGAAGCGGTAGGCCAGGTACACCGCCAGCCCCACCAGGCCGCCGGTGGCCACGCCGACCACCGCGAACAGCAGGGCGCGGGTCTGCACCTCGGTCCAGAAGACCTCGGTGAAGTTCGTCTCGTCGAACCAGAGGTAGTCGACGTAGACGTTGGTCAGGGTGCCGATGACGCTGAACAGCACCAGCAGGACGGCGACGACGCCGATGACCAGCTTGGCGCGCCGGGACAGCGTCGGCACCGGCACGGGGGGCCGCATGGCCACGGTCGGTCTCCTGTCTGTTGCGACGTACTCGAAGAACGGTGTTCTCGAGGAGCGGTGTCCTCGCAGAGATCGTGCTCGCGGGGCGTTCCCGGGCCCGGCGCGGGGCCGGGAGCCCAGGTCCGACCGTAGGGGCATCGGCGGCGCCGGTGGGGCACCGGACACTCCCGGGTCGCATCCTCAACTGTTCGTGACCGCGCCGGGTTCCCGAGCCGCTCGGGCCACCTGGGTCAGCAGAGGTCGGGGATGACCCCCGCCCGCAGGTCCGCCAGGGCCCGGAGCGCGTCGTCGAGGGTGGCCACCTCGGCCATCGGCAGGCCCGGCTGCGCGTTCGCGAGCGCCTCAGCGCAGTTCTCGCTGGGCACCAGGAACAGGTCGGCGCCGATCTCCCGGGCGGAGACCAGCTTCAGCGGGACGCCGCCGATCGGCCCCACGGCACCGTCGACGTCGATCGTCCCGGTGCCCGCCACCACGGCACCCTCGGTGAGATCGGTGTCCCCCACCAGGTCGATGATGCCCAGGCTGAGCATCAGCCCCGCCGACGGGCCACCGACGTCGTTCACCTGGATCTCGACGTCGAACGGTGCGTGCGGGGTCTCCAGCACGCTGATGCCGAGCGCCGCGCCCTCCCCGTCCGGCGCGGCCGTCGTCGTCACGGTGCCGCTGCCGGTGACGCCGAGCCGGGTGTACTCGACCTCGACCTCGGTGCCCGGCTCGATCGCGCCGAGCACCGCGGCGAGCGTCTCGAAGTCCGGCGTCGGCGTGCCCGCCACGGCCCGGACGGCGTCACCGGCCTGCAGCGTCCCCTCGGCCGGGGAGCCGTCGACCAGCTCCTGGACGACGACCGCCTCCGGGTAGCCGAGCTCGCCCAGCGCCGCTCCGCGGGCGGCCTGCTCGGAGGTGAGGAAGGCCTGCCGGTTCTGCTGGCGGGTCTCCTCCTCCGACTGGCCCGACGGGTAGATCTGCTCCCGGGGCACCACGGTGACCTCGTCGTCGAACCAGCCCTGCACCGCGCCGACCAGCGTCAGCGGCCCGGAGGGGACCCCGACCGTGGTCAGGTTGAGGTTCCCCGAGGTCTCGTTCTCCTCCCGGCCCACCACGTTGATGATCGGGGTGCCGTCGATCTCGCCGAGCGTGTTGTAGGTCGGGCCGGGCACCTGCGCGACGTAGGGCACCGGCAGCAGCGAGCCGAGCGCGCCGAACACGAACAGCAACACCGACCCGGCGACCAGCACGGTGGTCCGACGGCTCACGACTCCCCCTCGTCCGGCGCGACACCGACCCAGCGTCGCCTGTCGAACGGCGAGAGTAGGTGACCTGCCGCCGGCCGCCGCGGGACGCGCTCCGCTCCGAGCGCGACCGCGGGCCGCCGGGCAGCGCCCGGAGGTGCGCTGCGGACCGCCGCCCGCGTCTACGGTGGGGTCATGAGTGATCTCCCGTTCGGCTTCGGCCCACCCGACCGCGATCCCGAGCGCCGGGGCGAGTCCGGCGGCTCGGGCGGTGGCCCGGCCGGGAACGACCCGTTCGGCCTGGGGGCCCTCTTCGGCGCTGCCGGCGGCGCCGGCGGCCCGGCCGACCTGATGGGCAAGATGCCGCTGTTCGCCGAGCTGCAGAAGCTGATGAACTGGTCCGGCGGCCCGGTGAACTGGGACCTGGCGCGCCAGGGGGCGATCAGCCAGCTGGCCCCGGGGCACCAGCCCACCTCCGCCGGCGAGCGGTCCGCGGTCACCGAGGCGCTGCGCCTGGCCGACCTCTGGCTGGACCAGGTCACCGAGCTGCCCTCGGGCATCGACCGCGGTCTGGCCTGGTCGCGCGTGGAGTGGGTGGAGCAGACCCTGCCGGCGTGGGCCGCGCTCATCGACCCGCTGGCCGAGCGGGTGGTCGCCGCCATGACCAGCGCACTGCCCGCCGAGGCCGCAGCGATCGCCGGCCCGCTGGCCGGGATCATGGGCCAGATGGGCGGCGTCATGTTCGGCGCCCAGGTCGGACAGGCGCTGGCCCGGCTCGCCGACGAGGTCACCACCAGCACCGACGTCGGGCTGCCGCTGGGCCCGCAGGGCGCCGGCGTGCTGGTGCCGCAGAACGTCGCCGCCTTCGGTGCCGGGCTGGACCGTCCCGAGGACGAGGTCCGCCTCTTCCTCGCGCTGCGCGAGGCCGCCCACCAGCGGCTGTTCGCGCACGTCCCGTGGCTGCGCCAGCAGCTGACCGACGCCGTGCACGCCTACGCCCGGGGCATCCACGTCGACCGCGAGGCGATCGAGCGGGGCATCCAGGAGGCGATGGGCGGCATGGAGGGCGGCCTGGACCCCAGCGACCCGGAGAGCATCCAGCGACTGCTGGGCAGCGGGGTGCTGGAGCCCGAGGAGACCCCTGAGCAGCAGATGGCCCTGCGCCGGCTGGAGACCCTGCTGGCCCTGGTCGAGGGCTGGGTGGACAGCGTGGTCGCCGCCGCGGCCGCCGAGCGCCTGCCCGGGCACTCCGCGCTGGCCGAGACGATGCGCCGTCGCCGAGCCTCCGGCGGCCCGGCCGAGCAGACGTTCGCCACGCTGGTCGGGCTGGAGCTGCGGCCGCGCCGGCTGCGCGACGCCAGCACGGTGTGGGGGGCCATGGCCCAGCAGCACGGCAGCGCGGAGCGCGACCGGCTCTGGTCGCACCCGGACCTGCTGCCCACCTCCGAGGACCTCGACGAGCCGCTGGACTTCGTCGCCCGTCAGGGCGCCGGGGACCCCCTCGCCCAGCTCACCGCCGACGGGCTCGACGAGCAGTCCCGCGACGAAGCCGCTGACGGTGGGGAGCCGCAGGGCGACGACCCGGAGAACGGCGACACCCCCCGCAGCTGAGCGCGGGGCCCCGTCCGACCTCGGTGACGTGCTGGAACGGCCCCGCCGCAGGGGCCCACCGCGCGAGCGCGGTGACGTGCTGGAACGGCCCCGCCGCAGGGGCCCGCCGCGAGCGTGCGAGCGGTGGGGATCGGCCCCGTCCCGAGGCTCGCCCCGAGCCTGCGAGGGGTGAGGAGGACGGGGTCCTTCGACCTTCGTCAGTCGATGGCGCCGGGCTCCAGGTCGCCGTCGGCCGCGGCGGGCGCGGTCCGCCCGCCGTGCTCGACGCCCTCGAGGAACCCGAGCGCCCGCTCGGCCCGCGGGTAGGCGTGCACCAGCGCCCAGAAGCGCTGGTCGTGGTTGGGCTCGATCAGGTGGGCGAGCTCGTGCACCAGGACGTAGTCGACGACGAACTCGGGCATCCCCCGCAGCCGGCTGGACAACCGGATCGTGCCGTCGGCGGGGGTGCACGACCCCCAGCGGCGGTTCTGGTTGTCGACCCAGCGCACGCTGACCGGCACGGCGCGCCCGTCGAGGTGCGCGTCCGCGAGCTGCCGGGCGCGCGCCATCAGGTCCTCGTCCGAGCCGAGGGTGCGCTTGCGCCGCTCCTCCCGGGTCTGCAGCTTGGCCACCATCTGGTCGACCCAGCGTCGCTCCTCGGCCGCGCTGAACGCGGCCGGGATCAGCACGATGGTGCGGCCGTTCTCCCGGTACGCGGTCACGGTCCGCCGTCGCCGAGCACTGCGCCGCACCTCGATGGGTCCGGCCACGGTCGTCAGCGCCTCGTCCGCGGCGGCGGGCGGGGCGTCCGGGCGGCGCTCGGGTCGCTGGTGCACGGACGCACGGTAGCCGTCGGCGCGGGGTCCGCCCAGCGGGCCGACACCCGGTGGTGGACAGGTCCACACGGTCAGTGGACAGCCGCTGCCGACGGATCCCCCGAACGGTGGAACGCAGTCTCCTCCTCCACACCCCGACGACGGCGTCGGCGCAGGTGAGCGGCCCGCCGGCCGGGTCGGCCGCGCGCCGGTCCCCCGTCCGTGCACAGCCCGATCCCACCGCTTCCCCACCGTGTCCACACCTTCGTGCACAGGGTGTGGGCCAGCTGCGACCGGTCCACGCCAGCCGGCCTGTGGACGACGTCGGCACGGGCGCCCCACCCGCTGGCACCCTGCTGCCGGTGACCGAGACCCCGCACCCCCTGCTCCCCGCCACCACGCCGGTGTCCTGCCCGGACGAGGGCACGGTGCAGGTCGGCGGTGCCGACGGGCGCGACGGCGTACGGGTGTGGCCGGCCGGTCCGGAGATCGCCCGGCTGCTCACCGGCATCGACGGCCGGCGCACCGAGCGCGCCCTGCGCGGCGACTGGTCCGCGGCCGGGCTCGGCGACGACGTCGTCGAGGACCTGCTGGCCGGGCTCCGCGGCGCCGGGCTGCTGCACGAGGTCAGCGCCGGCGACCTGCTGGCCACCGACCCCGGCCCGGCGGCCGCCTCCCGGGCCGACCTGGAGCTGCCCACCGTCGCCGCCGGGCGCTGGCGGGTCCGGCGGCAGAGCTCGGTCGTCGTCGAGGGCGCGACCCGGGTCGGCACCCCGCTCGCGGCCCTGCTGGCCGCCAGCGGCGTCGGGCGGGTCTCCGTCCGCGATCGCGGGCTGACGACCGCCGGAGAACCGGTCGTCGGCGGCGTCGCCGTCGTCGACGAGGGCCGGCCGCGGGTGCTGGCGGCGGCCGACGCGGTCCGGCGGGCCAGCCCGCTGACCGACCTGCGCCCACTGCCCCCGGAGCAGCACCCCGACCTGGTGGTGCTGTGCCGCCCGTGGGCGGCCGTCGACCCGCTGACCGCCGCGCTGCACCGCGACGGGGTGGCGCACCTGGTCGCCACGGTGCGCGGGGAGACCGGAGTGGTCGGTCCGCTCGTCCTGCCGGGCGTGAGCAGCTGCCTGCGCTGTGCCGAGGGGTGGCGCCGGGACGACGACCCGGCCTGGCCGGCGATCGCCGTCCAGCTCGCCGCCAGCCGGCCGGGTCCGGCGGGCAGCACCCTGACCTGCCTGGCCACCGCGGTGACCGCGGCCGTCCAGGCGCTCGCCCACCTCGACGGCGGCGACCGGGCCCCGGCCGTCCTCGACGCCGCGGTGGAGCTGCGACCACCGTCGCTGGAACCCCGCCTGCGCCGCTGGCCGCCGCACCCCGCGTGCGGCTGCGGCGCCGCAGCAGAGGGCGGGGTCGCGGCGGAGAGGGGACAATGGGCTGGTGAGTGACACCGAGCGGGACATCCCACGGGGGGCGGTGTCCCGAACGGCCCGGCTGGCAGCTCTGCCGCTGGGCGCCGCCGGGCGGGCCACCCTCGGCATCGGCAAGCGACTGTCCGGCCGGCCGGCCGAGGAGGTCGACGCCGAACTCCAGCAGCGCACCGCGGAGCAGCTCTTCGCCGTGCTCGGGCAGCTCAAGGGCGGGGCGATGAAGCTCGGCCAGCAGCTGTCCATCTTCGAAGCGGCGGTGCCCGACGAGGTGGCCGGCCCCTACCGCGAGGCGCTGGTCAAGCTGCAGGAGGCCGCGCCGCCGATGCCGGTGCGCACCGTGCACGCCGTGCTGGCGCAGCAGCTCGGCGGCCGGTGGCGGGAGCGGTTCCGCGACTTCGACGACACCCCGGCCGCCGCGGCCAGCATCGGTCAGGTGCACCGGGCGACCTGGCGCGACGGTCGGGACGTCGCGGTGAAGATCCAGTACCCCGGGGCCGGGACGGCGTTGATGGCCGACCTGAACCAGCTCGCCCGCTTCGCGCGGATGTTCGCCGTGCTGTTCCCGGGCATGGAGATCAAGCCGCTGATCGCCGAGCTGAAGGTCCGCGCCGAGGAGGAACTGGACTACGGGCTGGAGGCCGACGCGCAGCGGGGCTTCGCCGCGGCCTACGCCGACGACGAGCAGATCGCCGTCCCGCGGGTGGTGGCCAGCGCGCCCAAGGTCATCGTCTCCGAGTGGCAGGAGGGCACCCCGCTGTCCCGGATCATCGCCCACGGCACCCGGGAGCAGCGCGACCGCGCCGGGCACCTGATGGCGGTGCTGCACTTCTCCGGTCCGCAGCGGGCACGGTTGCTGCACGCCGACCCGCACCCGGGCAACTACCGGCTGCTGCCCGACGGGCGGCTCGGGGTCATCGACTTCGGCGCCACAGCCCGGCTGCCCGAGGGTCTGCCCGAGCCGATCGGCCGCCTGGTGCGGTGGGCGCTGGAGGGCCGGGCCGAGGACGTGCTGACCGACCTGCGGAAGGAGGGCTTCGTCCGGCCGAATGTCGAGGTCGACGCCGAGAGCGTGCTCGACTTCGTGCTGCCGTTCCTGGAGCCGATCGCAGTTCCGTCCTTCCAGTTCACCCGCACGTGGATGCAGGAGCAGGCCGTGCGGATCGGTGACCCGCGCAGCGACGCCAGTCGGCTGGGGCGCCAGCTGAACCTGCCGCCGGCGTACCTGCTGATCCACCGGGTGACCATCGGGTCGATCGGGGTGCTCTGCCAGCTCGACGCACAGGCGCCCTACCGGGGCGTGTGCGAGGAGTGGCTGCCGGGCTTCGCCGGCTGACGGTCCACCCCGGAGCACCCGGGTGCGGCGGCGGTGGGCCGTCGCCGCACCCGGGTGGGGTGCCGGGTGGCCGGGCTCACCAGACCGCCGCCCCGGCCCGGGCAGCGCGGCGGGTGGCCCGCTCCGCCCGGCGGTCGCAGCGGCGGGCGGTGGCGATCCGTCGCGCGCGCGCCGACCGGTCGGCGTCGGCCAGTCGTTGCCGTACCTGGTCGAGGACCAGGTCGGGGTCCATCAGGAACATCGCGGGTCCTCCGGGTGCGGGGGCGCCGTGCGGCGCCGGTGGGTGGTGCATCGGGTCACGGGCCGGCTGCCGCCCGGACGTCGGACGGCGGCCGGCCTGGTGCTGCGGTGGGTGTGGCTCATGCCGCGACCTCCGCCCGGACCTTGGGGGGACGCCCCCGCGGCCGCTTGCGGGCGATCACGACACCGCGGTCGAAGATCTCCCCGCCCCAGACACCCCATGGCTCGGCCCGGTCGAGCGCTCCGGCCAGGCAGGACGCCCGGACGGGACACTCGACGCACAGGCTCTTGGCCTGCTCGAGCTGGGCCGGCGCCTCGGCGAACCACAGGTCCGGGTCGGACGACGCCCGGCAGGGCAGCGTGCGGCGCGGCGCCGGGGTCGGCCCGGTGGTGGACACGTGCGTGCGGTCGATCCCTCGCCGGCGGTGGGTCGCGGGCTCGATCGTGGTCGGCACGACCGCTCCTCCTCTTCCTCGGTCGGTAGGCCGGTCGACGGGGTCCCGCCGACCGGTGGTCGGGGTGGGTCCGCGAGGCAGAGAAAGACGAAGGCCGCGGATCCCGGTTTCCGGGTTCCGCGGCCTCGAGGAGGACCAGCCGAGCGGCTAGCTCAGCGGGTCTTCCGGGGGCAGGTCACCCGGGGTGGTGCTGGTGGCGCGCTGCGCGGGGACGCCGGTGGCGGCGAGGCCCGTGCGAGTGGGGGCGATCAGGTGCGCATCGGTGCCGTAGCGCGCACCGGTGCGCTTCGGGGTGGCGTCCGCGCCGGAGAGCAGGCCGCGCAGCCGGACGGCGGGCAGACCGGTCCCCTGGAACGGAGCGGCGGTGGGCGCCATCAGGACGGCGCGCTCGGTCCACGCGGTGGCGCACACGGCAGCGGCCGGCTCGGGGGCCACGACGCCCAGGCCGGTCACGACGAAGTCGGTGCTGTTCACGGGGCCCCTCCTCTCCGGGGTCGGAGCCCGGCCTGCCGGCCGTGCTCCCTGCTGGTGGTGCTCTGTCCTCGGTGGTGCTCTGTCCTGGGTGGTGCTGGTCGTCGGCGGCGCCGTCTCCGGTCCTGCCGAGTGCGTCCTGGGTCACCCCCAGGTGCTGCAGCGAAGGCTAGGGGCTGGCCGACGAACGGGTCAATCGAATTACCGGTGAATCGCGGAGAAGTGTGTTCTCCCAGGTCAGGCGGGCGATCAGCCGTCGATGGCCGCGAGCACCCCGGCGCCGTAGAGCTCGAGCTTCCGGGCCCCGACGCCGGGCAGCGCGGACAGCTCGCGCAGCGACGTCGGCCGGGTCTCGGCGATCGCCTGCAGGGTGGCGTCGGTGAACACCACGTAGGCCGGGACGGACGCCTCCTGGGCGGTGCTGCTCCGCCAGGCGCGCAGCCGCTCGAACCGCTCACCGGCCTCCCCCTCCAGCACGACCTTGGGCCGCTTCGCCGGGCGCCGGGGCGCCGCGGCGGTGTCCGGGGCCAGCCCGTCGAGGAAGCGGCTGCGCGGCCGGGCCCGGCGCCCGCCGGGGTTGCGCGCCAGCGACCAGGAGAGGGTGAGCTGCTCGCGGGCCCGGGTCACCGCGACGTAGAGCAGCCGCCGCTCCTCCTCGACCGCCTCCGGACGAGACTGCGACTGGGCGATCGGCACGACGCCGTCGACCAGGCCGACGACGAACACCGCGTCCCACTCCAGGCCCTTGGCCGCGTGCATCGACGCGAGCGTCACGCCCTGCACGGTCGGCGCGTGCTGGGCGTTGGCGCGCTCGGCGAGGTGGGCGACGAACCCGGCGAGGTCGAGCGTGGGCTGCTCGGCCACCAGGTCGACGGCGAGGTCGACCAGCGCGGCCAGCGACTGCCACCGGTCCCGGGCCGCGCCACCGGCCGGCGGCTGGTGCTCGGCCCAGCCCACGGACGCCAGCACGTCGCGCACGGTGGGCACCAGGGCGCCCTCCTCGTGCCCACCGGCAGCCGCGCCGCGCAGCAGCAGGACCGCCTCGCGCACCTCGGGCCGCTCGAAGAACCGCTCACCGCCCTTGAGCACGTACGGCACACCGACGTCGGCCAGCGCGGACTCGTAGACCTGGGACTGGGCGTTGATCCGGAACAGGACGGCGATCTCGCTGGCCGGCAGCCCGCTGTCGATGAGCTCCCGGCAGGCCTTCGCCACCGCGGCGGCCTCGGCCGGCTCGTCGGGGTGCTCGACGAACCGGGGGGCCGGGCCCTCCGGACGCTGCCCCAGCAGCCGCAGCCCCGGCAGGCCCTTGCGGGGCGGGGCCTGGCCGATGAGCTTGTTCGCCAGCCCGACCACCTGCGGGGTCGAGCGGTAGTCACGCTCGAGCTTGACCACCTCGGCGTCGCCGTACCGGTCGGCGAAGCCCAGCAGGTAGTCCGGGTCGGCACCGGTGAAGGAGTAGATCGTCTGGTTCGGGTCACCGACCACGCAGACCTCGGCGCGCCCGCCGAGCCAGGCGTCGAGCAGCCGCTGCTGCAGCGGGTTGACGTCCTGGTACTCGTCGACGACGAAGTGCCGGTACTGCGCGCGCACCTCCCGGGCGACGTCCGGGTGCTCCTCGATGGCGTAGGCCGTGACCAGCAGCAGGTCCTCGAAGTCCAACGTGCCGTCACGCTGCTTGGCCGACTCGTAGCTGCGGTACACCTCGGCGACCGCCGCGGCGTCGAAGGGCAGTTCCCGCCCCGCCGCCGCGGCCCGGGCCGGGTAGTCCTCCGGCGTGGCCAGCGTGGTCTTGGCCCACTCGATCTCGCTGGCGAGGTCGCGCAGGCTGGTGCGGTCGGTGGTGAGCCGGTTGCGGGTCGCCGCGCCGGCGACGACCCGGAGCTTGTTCTCGATCAGCTCCGGCATCGGGCCGCCGAGGACCCGGGGGGCGAAGTAGCGCAGCTGGCGCATCGCCGCGGAGTGGAAGGTGCGGGCCTGGACACCCCCCACACCGAGCGCGGAGAGCCGCCCGCGCAGCTCACCGGCGGCGCGGGCGGTGAAGGTCACCGCGAGCACCTGCTCGGGGACGAACTCCCCGAGGTGCACGCCGTAGGCGATCCGGTGGGTGATCGTGCGGGTCTTGCCGGTGCCGGCACCGGCCAGGATGCAGACCGGCCCCCGCACCGCGGCCGCGGCCGCCCGCTGCTGCTCGTCCAGGCCGGCCAGCACCGCCTCGGCGCCCGCCGCCCCTTCCCGGACCCCGTCCGCTGCGATCCGGCCCTCTGCTGTCCGCGGCATCCCCACGTCCCCGATCCTCCCAGCCCGGGACGACAGGCCGGGGAAGCATCCCCAGGACCGGGGCGTTGCCCCACCGGCAGGCTCCCCGGGCCGGGGCCACCCGCCCCGGGTGGCCCTCCGGGGCACGAACGCGAGAGGATCCACCCGATGAGCGCTCCGGCACCCACAGTCACGATGTACACCACCAGCTGGTGCGGCTACTGCGTCCGGCTGAAGAAGCTGATGCAGCTCGAGGGGATCGACTACGCCGAGGTCAACATCGAGACCGACGAGAACGCCGCCGAGCTGGTCATGCAGGCCAACGGCGGCAACCGCACCGTGCCCACCCTGGTGTTCGCCGACGGCTCGGCGCTGACCAACCCGAGCATCGAGCAGGTCAAGGGCCAGCTCGCGCAGCTCCCGGACGCGTGATCCCCGACCCGCGGCCCTCCGGGGGCGACGACCGCCCCGCGGGGGGTTGCGGGAACGGGTCCGCAGCCTCCGAGCCCGCCGCAGCCGACTGTCCCCTGGCCGCGACCCGCAGCACCTGGGTCGTGCTGCCACCGGAGGCGCTGCGCACGCCCGACGGCGCGCCGGCCGTGCTGCTGACCCGCACCACGGCGGGGTGGACGGTGCTGCAGCCCCCGGCCGGGGTCGGCCAGTCCGCCGGCGCGGAGGGCGACACCGGGCTCCCGCTGGTCGAGGCGATGACCCTCGCCGACCTGGTGGCCGGCGAGCTGGGGGTCCGTCCCGAGCCCGACCGTCAGGCCCGCCGGGCGGCCCGGTCCGGCGCGGCACCGGCGGCTGCCGAGGGCAGTGCCGAGACCGAGGAGGTCCAGGCCCTGCGGCGCACCATCGCCCAGCTGGAGCACGCCCTGGCCGCCCGGGTATCGATCGAGCGGGCGATCGGGGTGCTCGCCGAGCGCCACGACGCCCCGCCGAGAGAGGCCTTCGAGCAGCTGCGCCAGCAGGCCCGCAGCTCGGGACGCTCGGCCGCCGACCTCGCTCTGGAGGTGTTGGCCTCCCTCTCCCCGGAGCCACCGCACCCGGCACCGGGACGCCGGGGCGCCCACGACGACGGCGCCGGCCGGGCGCCGCACGTGCTGGGGTCGAGCGGCACCGACGCGCCCGCCCCGGGAGCGCCGAGCTGACCGCTCCGCTCCCGCTCTCCCCCGGTGCCCTCGCCGATCGCCTGGCCGAGCTGCTCGCCCCGCTGCCGCCCGAGGCCGGCGCGGCCGCGCTGCGGGTGGCCGTCGACGGCCCGGAGCTGCCGGGCGCCGCCGATGGGGTGACCGGGCCGGGAACGCTGGCCACCGCGCTGGCCGAACGACTGCCGGGCCTCAGCCGCGCGGCCGCGGTCGTGCCGGCCGATGGCTTCTACCGCCCGGCGTCCCTGCGACTGGAGCACGGCCGCACCGACCCCGACGCCCGGTACTCCGACTGGCTGGACGCCGGCGCGCTGGCGCGGGAGGTGCTGGACCGCTGCGGTCCCGGCGGCCCGGGTGAGTACCTGCCCGCGCTCTGGGACGTGGCGCGTGACCGGGCGGCCCGCGAGAGCTACCGCCCCGCTCCGGCCGGCGGCGTGCTGCTGGTGCCCGGCTCGCTGCTGCAGGGGCTGGGGCTGGCCTTCGACGTGGTCGTGCACCTGCGGGTCAGCCCGGCCGCCCGGCGCCGCCGGGTGCCGGCGGAGCGGGAGTGGGAGCTGCCCGCCTTCGACCGCTACGACGACGAGGTCGACCCGCAACTGCTCGCCGACGCGGTGGTGCTCGCCGACCACGCCGACCGCCCCGCCCTCGTCCTGCAGGGGCGCTTCAGCTGAGGGACGATCCCGTCCCCCTCATCCCTCGCGAGCTCGGGACGGGCCTCGGGACGGGGCCATCAGAGCTCGCCGGCCACCCAGCGGTCGATGATGTGCCGCGCGATGGAGACCCGGGGCGGCAGCGCCTGCGGGCCGCTGCCCGAGCGCAGCTCGTCCCGGCTGAACCAGCGCGCCTCCTCGATCTCGTCGTGGTCGATGCGCAGGTCGGTGTCGACCGCGCGGGCCACGTAGCCCAGCATCAGCGACTGCGGGAACGGCCAGGGCTGACTGGAGACGTACCGCACGTCGGTGACGCGGATGCCGACCTCCTCGGCCACCTCGCGGGCCACCGCCGCCTCCGCGGACTCCCCCGGCTCGACGAAGCCGGCCAGGATGGAGAACCGCCCGGCCGGCCAGACGGCCTGCCGGCCCAGGACGCAGCGGTCGCCGCCGTCGTGCACGAGCATGATCACCGCCGGATCGGTGCGCGGGAAGACCTCGCGGCCGTTCTCCGGGTCGCGCTGCACCCAGCCGGCGCGCTCGATGGTGGTGCGCGCACCGGTCATCGGTGAGAACCGGTTGCGCTCGTGCCACTCGATGATGCCCACGGCCTGCGCCAGCAGACCGGCGTCGAGGTCCCCGAGCTCGCCCCCCACCTCGCGCAGGCCGGCCCAGCGGTCGACCTGCCGGCCGTCGAGTGCCGCCGGGCGCGGCGTGCGCAGCACGGCGTAGGGGACGTCGTCGGCCTCACCGAGGTAGATCGCGCTCTCGGGCATCGTCGGGCGCTCGTCGTAGACCAGCTCCGGCCGGCCGCCGGCATCGCGGACCGGCGCGGCGCGCTGGTCGTCGACGAGCAGCACCCGCACCGGCCGCCCCTGGGCGGGGTCGGGCAACAGCCGGGAGAGGTGCCCGCGGTCGTGCGCGGTGCGGGAGAGCAGCGGGGTCTCGGTGACCGCGCCGGCGTAGCGGTCGTCGGGCCAGAACCCGCGGACGTCGGGCGGTGTGGTGCCGGGTGCGGGGTTGTCGGCCGGGGTGCTGCCGCCGGGCGGGACGCTCACGCCCCGGCCTGCGGCGCCGGCGCGGTCGGGACCGGACGGACCTCGACCGGACCGACCGCGCCGAGCGGGTCGGCGACCCGCTCGGCGTCCCCGACCACGACCGCGGTCAGCGCGGTGGGCGCGAGCCACCGGCGGGCGGCCTCGGTGACCTCGTCGACCCCGACGGCGGCCAGCGCCCGCTGGTGGTCGGCCAGCCACTCGGCGGACAGGCCCGATCCGAACAGCGCGGAGAGGGTGCTGGCCAGGCCGGCGTGGGTGGCGGTGCCCAGTGCGAGCGTGCCGAGCAGGTAGCGACGGGCGGACTCGAGCTCGGCCTCGGAGACCGGGGTCAGCGCCATGCGCCCGAGCTCGTAGACCGTCTCCAGCAGCGCCGGGCCGGTGACCTCGGTGGCGACGTCGGCGTCGACCAGGAAGGAGGAGCCGGCGACCAGGTGCTCCACCGAGCTGCGCGGGCTGTAGGTGTACCCCCGCCGCTCGCGGAGGTTCTCCACCAGCCGGGAGGAGAAGTAGCCACCGAACACCATGCTGGCCAGCCGGACGGCGGGCAGCTGCGGGTCGGTGCGGCCGGGGGCCGGGCCACCGAGGCGGATGTTCGACTGCACGGCGCCGTCCCGGTGCACCAGCTGGAGCGGGCCGGGAGCGGTCGCCGGAGCGGGCGGCGCGGTGACGGCGACGCCCTCGGCGGTCCAGCCCGCCAGGGCGGTGCCCACCGCGTCGGTCGCCGCGACCGGGTCGACGTCGCCGACCAGCACCAGGGTGCTGCCCGCGGGCAGCACCCGGTCGCGGTGCAGCTTGCGCAGCGCCGCCGGGGTGACCGCCCCGACCAGCTCGGCCGACGGCAGCTGCTGGGCGTAGGGGTGCGAGCCGTACCGGCGCTCGGCCAGGGCGGTGCGGGCGATGAGCCCCGGCTGGGAGCGGGCGATGCGCAGCCGCTCCCCGACCCGGGACCGTTCGGCCTCGACCTGGCGCGCCGGGTAGGTGGCCGAGCCGAGCAGCTCGGCGACGACCCCGAGCACCTCGCCCAGGCCACCGGGCAGCATCGTGGTGGCGAGCAGCAGGCGGTCGGCGTCGGCCGAGACCGACAGCTCGGCGCCTTGTGCCTGCAGCAGCTGGGCGAGCTCCAGCTCGTCGTGCCGGGCGGTGCCCAGCAGCACTGCGCCGCTGAGGACGGCGGTGCGCGCGGCGTGCACGGCGGCGGTGCGCGGGGTGGCCGCGGCGAAGGGCACCCGCAGCCGCAGCTCGATCAGCGGCACGCCGGGGCGAGGTACGACGACCAGGCGCAGGCCGTTGGGCAGCGTCGTCTCGTGCACCTGCGGAACGGGCATGGGCCGGGGGTCGCCCAGCGGCGGCACCAGCACCGGGGCGCTCATCGGGCACCGCCCGCACGCAGCTCGAGCACCGCAGCGGTGTCCGGGGACAGCCCGCGCGCCGCCGTCTGCACCTGGTCGGGGGTGACCGCGGCGAGCCGCGCGGCCAGTTCACCGGCCAGCTCGGCACGGCCGTGGATCAGTTCCGCGGCCGCGAAGCCGAGCGTGCGGCCGAGCACGGAGTCGGCCTGCTGCAGCAGCTGGGCCTCGGCCCGGGCGGTCACCCGGGCGAGCTCCTCGGCGGGGACTCCGTCGGTGGCCACCTTCTCGACCTCCTCGTGCACGGCGCGCAGCACCGCGTCGGTCTCGACCTCCGCCGGATGGTGCACCTGGGTGACCAGCAGTGTGGCGTCGCGGACGTCGAACGGGTCACCGAACAGGCCCAGGTAGCTGCTCTGCCCGACCGCGAGGTGGTCGGTGTGCAGCAGCCGGCGCTCCAGCCGGGAGGCGTCGCCCTCGCTCAGCAGCTCGGTGAGCAGCACCGTGCCGAGGTAGGTGTCCAGGTCGTTCACCGGGTCGGGCACCCGCCAGCCGATCGCGACCGCCGGGGCCGGGGCCAGCGGGTCCTCGACCACGCCGCGCCGGACGGCGGTCGGCGAGGGCTCGCCGGTGTTCGGCATCGGCGGGGCGGGGCGGGCGGGCACCTGGTCGAACCAGCGGCGGACCAACTGCTCGGTCTCGGCGACGTCCAGGTCGCCGCCGATGCACAGCACCGCGTTGGCCGGGGCGTAGTAGCGGTCGAAGAAGTCTCGCGCGTCGTCGACCGTGGAGGACTCCAGGTCGACGAAGGAGCCGTAGCCGTCGTGGGTGTTGGCGAAGGTCTCGAACGCGATCGGCGGCAGCTGCAGCCACGGGAAGGCGCCGTAGGGGCGGTTGAGCACGTTGACCCGGATCTCCTCCTTCACCACGTCGATCTGGTTGCGGAGGTTCTCCTCGGTGATGGCCGGGGCGGCCATCCGGTCCGCCTCCAGGAAGAGGGCCCGCTCGAGCGCCTCGGCCGGCAGCGCCTGGAAGTAGTTCGTGTAGTCCTGGTGCGTGGAGCCGTTGAAGGTGCCGCCGGCGGCCTGCACCAGCCGGGCGTGCTCCATCTTCGGGACGTTCGCCGAACCCTGGAACATCATGTGCTCGAACAGGTGGGCGAAGCCGGTGCGGCCCGGCGGCTCGGAACGCATGCCGACGTCGTAGAAGACGCTGACGGCGACGACGGGGACACTCCGGTCGGGCGCCAGGACCACGCGCAGCCCGTTGTCGAGCGTGAACCGCTCGACCGGGTGGCGCAGGACCAGGTCGTCCGCAGTTGCTGTCACACGGCCGACCCTAACCGCGCCCGCCGACGCGCCGCCCAGCGGTTCGCCCGTTCGGGCAGGTGCGACCGAGGCGGCCCGGAGGGACCCCGCCGACGCTTGTGCTCTGCTCACCCGTGGTGAGCAGAGCACGAGCATCCTGGACCCCACCCCCCGTGGGGGGGGGGGGGGGGGGGGGGGGGGGGGGGGGGGGGGGGGGGGGGGGGGGGGGGGGGGGGGGGGGGGGGGGGGGGGGGGGGGGGGGGGGGGGGGGGGGGGGGGGGGGGGGGGGGGGGGGGGG